>PBMP01000036.1 GCA_002722705.1 Pseudobdellovibrionaceae bacterium
AGATCACCGATTCGGTGAACTTAGGAAGAAGAACTTATTTTATTTTTTATAATTATTTCAATTGTTTATCTGGAATTCAGATTTTTTAATCCGCGGATTTAGATTTAATCTAGTATCCTTTTGATGAAGTCGAGAATTGAACCCATTGCAGAGGATATTTATAGAATTAGCGTATATCCCTCAGAAAGTTTTTCTTTTAATCACTTTTTAATTGTAGACAAATCACCTGTCTTTATTCATATGGGTAGACCGGAGTGGTTCGAAACATTAACAAAACTTGTTTCGGAAGTGATTGATCCTGCAAGTATCAAATATTTAACATTTTCTCATTTTGAAGCAGACGAGTGCTCAAATTTAAATCGATGGCTTCATATTGCAAAAAACGCAGAGGTTTTAGTCGGAAAAACCGGAAAAGCATCCATTGAAGATTTCTCGAGTAAACCACCTAGATTGTTCGAAGATTTCGAAACATTTGATCTTGGAACAAAACGCTTAATTGCTCTTGAAACGCCCCACTGCCCACACAACTGGGACGCTTGTATGTTCTTTGAAGAAATAACGGGAACACTCTTTTCTTCTGATCTGGGCGCAAATCAATGTACTTCTGATCTTTTTTTTGAAGGAGACTCCTTTATTGAGCAAGTCATCTTATTTGAAAAAAATGTAGGTTTCATGAGTAAAGGCAAACCATTACGTCAAGCTTCAAAAAAAATCAGTCAAATGAATCCAAAAATTTTAGCAATTCAACACGGAGCGATCACTCGAGGAGTAACTATTCAAAGACTTCTATCACGCCTAATCGATGAATTTTGTGATTAAATCCCAAAAATTTTTGTGACACCTTTTTCTTACTCTGCTTTTTTTAGCGCTTTTCTGAAGGAAATTCTGCACTGATCGGTACTGATGGTATCATTCATCGGATCTAATCTACCCACAAGCTGCTTCCATGCATCATCTCTATTCTCTACCAATTTCAAAGCAAGAGGTGCATCTTCTGAGAGTGTATTAAGAAACTCACCTAAGACAGGCCTTATTTCTCCTGGATCCACCAACTCCATGCGAGGTTCACCTTGTTTTTTGACGACTTTAATTCTCCTTGCAACTAGCATCGGACCAAATAGAAGTAAAACGGCCCCTCCCCATTCATTTAAAAAAGTGTGCACAGGTAAATCTAATAGAACAATCGCTGCTCCTAAACTGGCACTCGTAACAGCACCAACGAAATCTGGATATCTAAAGTGTTCATAATTGACAGGCCTGACCTCTTCATACGTTGCCGGAACGGAAGCACGAATCGAACTTAGCTCAGCTATTATTTCAAAAAGTTGAATATACCTATCAACAACCATTGATTTTGTTCTGTAATCAGATTTATTGATTTCTGGAGCCAAATCTTTCCTAAGAGCTTGAGAAATAGCAAGATATCCATAAGCCAATTCTTTTGCACGTTTTTCCGCATCTTGTAACTTCATCACTCGGACTTTTCGAAACTCCGAAAAACCATCTCTTTCTTTGTATTCGTTTTTAAATTCAGAACTACCCCGTTCGTCCCAAAACAGAACAAGGGCATCCCACATTTCTTCTTCTGGCTCTTGTTTTGCGAACTCAATCCATGTGTTACGGATAAAATCAGAATAGTAAACGGCTTCATTTTCTAAAACGATCGGATCAATGGCATAAGCGAGAGGCAAGGTGCTCATAAGAAATACAATAAAAGAAATAAAAAGTCTCATAACGCTATGCGTATTTTATAAAAACTAAAAAGTCAATTACTGTTGACATTATTCATTTCAGATAGAGATCTCACATCTTTAAAGAAAGCAAAACTTTTGGTGTTCGTTTAATACCATTAGAGGTAAGCTGTTGGACGAATTGTTTACCAAAAGTTTTTATTTTCTACATGAATCTAGGATTTAAGATGAACAGCATTCGAGAAGGAAAACAAGCAACACGATTGAGCGATTCCGAAAAACACGGTATTCTAAGTGGCGTTGAGGACGTATTCCGCTTCATCATGAGTGACTGGATGAGCATATCTGTTTTTGGTTCTCGTACAGATTTAAAGAAAAAAGGTGGGGATATTGATCTTTATCTAAAATGTACACCTATTGAAGATTTAAATAGAACCAAACGCCAGTTATTGCTTGCAATAAAGAAATCTATTGGCGATCAAAAAATTGACTTGGTGATTGATGATGGAAATCAAGACCTGGGTGCTTTTGCTAACATAATCAAAAAGGAAAAGCTCTTACTTTGGGAAAAAACCTAAACAAACTACTTAATGAACAACTCAAGGTCCTTGACTCAGCCGCGCAAGTCTTGCGTGACTCTTACTCTCGGGTCACTCCATTACTGAAGAAAGATGAAGAACTGAGTGTTTCAGAAAAAGAATCATGTGAGGCACTCATCGCTCGATTTGCTCGATTATCGGATTTTCTATTTCAAAAAACTTTTCGTACCATTGATCAAATTGAACTTGTTGACGAAGGCACAGGAATTGATCGATTAAACAGAATGGAAAAACGCGGAATTATTAAATCGGCATCTTTATGGAGAGAACTCCGAGAACTAAGGAATCAAATCGCTCATGACTATCTCATTGAAAAGTCAGATGCGGTCCTACGTGACTCACACCAACAAACTCCAGAACTCCTCAATACAGTGGATTCACTCTATCGATATATCAATCAAAAAGGATATTAAACTTTTTTAAATCGATAAATCTCAGTGGAGTCAATTTTATTTCAAATCACTCACTTCTGAATAAAAAAAAGAGCCATGCTTTGATCAAAACACAGCTCTTTTTTAAGTTTCAATAAATCTCTAGTTTTTTGCAAAACACTGCGTAGTTGGCAAAATTTGAACTCTAATCACCTTTAAAAATGAAGTAGGAATGTTGTCATAAACTTTAACAGTTTCCAAACCCTTATCAGCGGATTGTTGAACCGAGCGGATTACCGTTGCCCCCATCTCATCAACAAGGAGATAGTCATAGTCACAAACATAATCCGAACTAGTAAAATTCGTCATCGTCAATTCAACTGCTGACTCAGCCTTTCTGCCTTCTCCGTATTTAACAATTCGGGTCCCAGAACTGATTCTGACTTGAGGTTCCGACGCCTGTGGATTTAGATCCATACAAAAACAAAAACTATTGATATCACAATCAATATATTCTCCCATCGTACATTCAAGATCTGAAGCACTCGCAAAAGGGGCAACAAAAACAACCCAAGCAAAAGATAAAATAAAATTTTTCATGAACAACTCCTTTAAAATTGAAATTAGAATAAAAGTCCTCAATGAGAATCAAAAATCAATATCACCAAGAACTTTCATCAGGACGCTCCACTATCATCACTGACCTACGAAATCCACAAGAACCGACTTCTTTCAATGCTTCTAAATTTTAAACTCGGACAGCAAGTGATGATTGATTTGACCCTCAATTGATTTGGGTATACTTAAACTCCCGTAATGACCCCAAAAAAACTCATCAATATTCCAAAAATCACACGTTCTTCGATCCGAGAAATCCCAAAAACCTGGCAAAGCTTAAACAAAACCTATCTCCAAACTTCGACTAAAAAAGAAATTCTTCAACTCAATGCAATAGCGATTTTAGTAGGTATTCTAGCAGGTTACACAGCAATTGGTTTTCGTTATCTGATTGGATTCATGCAAAATTATATTCTCCACGATCAAATTGATTGGAATTTAATTTCTCCAGTCGAACACGTACGTGGATATGGTATTTTTTTCATCCTCCCCGGAGGGCTTCTCCTATCAACCTTGATTACTTATTTTTTTGCTCCAGAAGCAAAGGGTCATGGTGTCCCAGAGGTGATTGGCTCCATTATGACTCGAAGTGGTCGCATGCGTAAAAGGATTGTTGCTCTAAAAGCACTTGCTTCAAGTATTACAATTGCCAGCGGAGGTTCTGTCGGACGAGAAGGACCGATTGTTCAAATAGGATCTGCTGTGGGTTCCACTTTAGGCCAATTTTTACATCTAGACCCGAAACTCCTAAAAACGCTCGTAGGCTGTGGTGCAGCCGGGGCAATTGCTGCTACTTTTAATACTCCTATTGCAGGCGTTATTTTTGCGATTGAAATAATTGTTCTTGAACTTAAGACGAAGTCTTTTGTTCCATTAGTCATCTCTTCTGTATTTGCTACCGTTGTATCTCGCTATTATATTGGTAACGAACCGGCATTTATTGTTCCAAATCATACTCTAGTAGAACCCAACGAATTAATCTTCTATCTCTTTTTAGGAGTCGTTGCAGGTATTTTTGGAGTTCTAACGATAAAGGTTGTTTATGGACTTGAAGACTTTGTAGATGGTCTTAAAATCCCTTTTTGGTTAAAACCCATCTTAGGTGGATTGATTCTCGCTGCAATTAGTATTCAGTTTCCACAAATGCTCGGGGTGGGGTACGAATCTGTAACTCATGTTCTTTTGCAACACTACGACATCTACCTCATGGCTTTTTTTGTGCTTTTAAAAATTTTTAGTACAAGTCTTACATTAGCATGTGGGGGATCTGGGGGAGTTTTTGCACCCTCTCTTTTTATTGGTGCAATGCTCGGAGGAAGCGTCGGATACTTTGCTCATTTATATTTTCCAGAAACAACCGCAGGATATGGCGCATACGCCCTTGTCGGAATGGCTGCTCTTTTCTCTGCGACTGGTCGAGCAACATTTACTGCGATTGTGATTCTATTTGAAATGACTCTTGATTACTCGATTATCTTACCGCTCATGTTCGCCTGCGTGACCGCCGATCAAGTCGCGTGGGCCATCTCAAAAGACTCGATCTATTCTTTAAAGCTGAAAAGAAATGGACTAAATTTCGTTAATGACATTTCTGTAAATGTCATGGCAATCACTCTCGTTCGGGACATTATGACGACTGAAATTCATCATGCAAAAGACGATATGACTCTTTTAGAGGCTGCGAATCTTCTGTATCAACATGACCACTCAATCATCCCGGTTGTTGATGAAGATAATCGATTTACCGGTGTTTTAAATAAACATCAACTTGAACAAAGTATTCTAAATTCTGAGCAAATGAGCGTAAAAGATGCTCAACAAACTTTTCATGCGGTTGTTAGGAGTGACGATACTGTTTTAAACGCAATTACAAAAATTGAAAAAACAAGAGATCCAAGAGTAATCGTGATTGACCCAAAAACACAACAACTTGTCGGCATTGTAAGCCCAATTGATTTCGTTAGACTGAGCTCTACTGAAGGTTAGAATTTAATCTCGATTAGAAATTTTCCCATCAACGAGAAAGATTTCTCGATCTGCCATTGCTGAAAATTCAGGTTCATGAGTGACTAAACATACGGTTGTGTTATTTTCTTTGTTAATCTTTTTCAAAATGCTCATAACGATTTCCCCATTGGCACTGTCCAAATTCCCCGTCGGTTCATCTGCAAAAATATATTGAGGATCCATAATAAGAGCTCGGGCAATGGCAACCCTTTGCTGCTCTCCTCCAGACATTTGATTTGGAAGTTTATGAGCAACATGGAAAACATCCATCATTTTCAAAAGGCCAATGGCTTTCTGTTGATACTGATGATGTAAATTTAAATTTCTAGGAGCCAGTAATACATTTTCAACTCCCGTAAGCTCAGGAAGTAAATAATGAAACTGAAAAATAAACCCAACATGCTTATTTCTAAAGGCATGGATTCTCTCACTACTCATTAAAGCAATATCTTCATTATCAATAGACAAACTCCCAAAAGTCGGTAAATCCAAGGTGCTAAGAATATACAATAACGTACTTTTACCACTTCCTGATCTTCCAGAAATCGCAACAAATTCCCCATCTGAGATCTCAAAAGAAAGGTCATGAAGAATTCTTTGAGGGGGTGAACCAAACTCTTTAATAATATTTTTAGCAACGATCATCATTGACCTCGAATGATATCAATTGGAGTCATTTTACTCGCTGAATAAGCGGGTATAATACTCGCCAATAAAGATGCAAAGACGGCAGCAGTAAATGCAGCAAAATAAATCGAGCGATCATAACTGACAAGCATATGGTTACTCCCCCCTAATTCAAATCCAATATCAATTGAACCTACACCATAAGTAACTAAAAACCCCATAAGCATTCCCAATAATCCACCACTAAACCCCAAAAAGAATCCTTGATACATAATTAATTCTAAAATTTTCTGAGGGCCGTAGCCAACCGACCGAAGAATTGCGATTTCTTTTTTCTTTTGATTAATCATAATAGACAAAACGTTATAAATTCCAAATGCGGCAACAATTAAAACTGAAAACATAATAAAAAATCTAACAATGTCCTGCATCTTAATCATTTCCATAAACATTTTACTTGCAGACTTCCAGTCTTCTACTTTGTCTCTACTAAACATAGACCACAATTGAGCTAACTCTTCTGACTTATCGATATCATTTAAAGCAACTGCAACTTCAGAGACTCGTCCAGGCGTTCTATTCAGCTTTTGGACATCGGCAAGATGAGCAAATGCCAAAGATTTATCCGTTCGATCATCACCAAACTTCGAAAGCCCAACGACTTTAAAAGGAATTGCATCGTTTTCTCCAGAAATAATATCGACAAACTGCCCGACTCTCACCCCTAGATCCTTAGCTACTCCAATTCCTAAAACAACTTTATTACCTCCACTTGCTAAATTTTCAAATTTACCCTCAACAATATAATCAGATAAATCACTAATTCTTAGCTGCCTTCGGGGAAGAGATCCGACCAAAGAAAGGTTTGATGTGACTGACCCTCTTTTTAGCATGACATGAATTGAAAGCCGGGGTGAGAAATCATAAACATCAGGACTCGCTTTTAAAATCTGAACCCAGCCAGGATAATTTTCTAACTTAGATTCATCACGCTTTCCGGAGGGGGGAGTAATCCAGGAGACCAGCTGATCAGAAGAAAAAATCCGTTCTCTGACTCTTTTTTCATTCACTTCATTGTCTGCTCCAGAAATAATAATATGAGCCGTATTATTTAAAAGAGCTTTAATCATGTACTCTCGAAATCCAAGTTGGACTCCAGAAATTGAAACAAAAAGCATGGTACCAAAACTCACTCCTAAAAGAATAAGAAAGGTTTGCTTTTTTTTTGAAAATAACTGTTTAAAGGCTAAAAATAACATTCACTATTTTCCTTTAACCAGTAACTCATCAGAAATTTGTAAGTCACCCTTTAATAACTCAGCCCAAATTCCATCAGAACGTCCAACTTCAACAACAATCTTTTCTTTCTTTCCATCTCTTCTCCGAACGACTTGTCCACCTGAAATAGCCTTTACAGGAATCAAAGTGACTCCTTTTCGATTCCCCACCTGAATCACCACGTCTGCTGTCATTCCGGGTAAAATATTAGAGTTCAATTTCTCGACGTCAATGTGTGCAATAAACTCACCTTTTTTAGGATAAATATTTTTAACTTTTCCTTCAATCGGAGCTCCGAGGATACTTTCAAAAACGAGCTGAGTCGATTGCCCCGGTCTCACCTTCAGTGCCGCCTCCTGTTCCAATGAAACCTCAATATAATTTCTTTCTAAGTTTTCCAAACGTAAGATAGGAGCTTGAGGAGTAATAATCTCCCCTTCTTGATAAGTAATCGAAGTCACCGTCCCTGTAAAAGGAGCTTTAAATACACCTGTTGCTTCCACTGCAACCATTTTCTCACCTTTTTGAACAAGATCTCCTTCCCGCACATAAAGCTTACTGATATTGGCGATGACTCCAAGTTTAAGTTCAAAAGTCTCATCTGACCGCACTTTACCTAATCCATAAATCGCCTCAACGAGGTCTCCCTTTTTTGCATGAAGGACCTGCTGCTGAGATCGACGACTCCACCCCAATCCGATCCCAATTAAAATGACAACAACGGCAGCAAAAACCAAAATAAATCGTTTTTTTGACAAGAAGCCTCCTCTAAAAATTTTTTCTCTCTATATATACCACTGAATATCTCGTTTTGTATGGATACAATAAAATTTTGATAAACACTCGATAACGCAATGCTTTTAAATGCTGTATAAAAAACAAATTTTCTTTTTTTTAAACAGCATTTGAACCATGCAATGGTTTAATGATATTTTTTCGGCAATCATTATTTTTAGTATTTAAAATTCTAAACAAAAAAAGAGTCATGATCTATGAATAAGCTCCCCACTGAACTTACAACTTTAGTCAATGAAACCCTTAGCCTTCTAGGAGAGGTAGCCAAAATTGAATTTGGAAAACCCATTTTTTCAGAAGTAGAAAAAATAAGAAAAAGCTATAAAAATCAACGAAAATCAAGTGACCAAAATAAAGTTCTCATTCATAGACAAATAGCGAAAAAACTAAAACAAAAAACTGTCCACGAAACCCTTTCAATTGCACATACGTTTGCAGTTAGTCTCGAACTCATTAATGCGTGTGAAAACGCATATCGAAGTTATCGACTTTCAAATAAAAGAAAAAGGAATGAGAAAAAAAAAATCACCCCAATCATATTCGTACTCACTGCACACCCGACAGAAGCCAGAAGCAGTGAGTCAATCGAGCTCTTAGATAAAATTACTGAATTACTTTTTGTTAAACTAAAAAATAAAGAACTGAATCATTATGAAAACTGTAGTTTACGTCATCTCATTCACCTCTTAATTAAAATTCCTCTATCAAAAACAAAAGCACCTACAGTTTCTGACGAGGCTGAGACTATTTATTCAATTATTTTAAAAAAACAAAACATAGAAAAGCTTTGTGAATTTTACGAAAATGGTCAACCAGTCTACATCAGAACATGGGTAGGAGGAGACAAAGATGGACACCCTGGTGTGAATGAAAAAGCAATGCTTCTTTCGTTACACGGATCAAGAAGACGCATCGTCCTTTATTTTAAAAATCAAATGAAACTCTTAGAGAGTGAAATTGAACTCATTTCAAATCAAATAGAGAAAACAACTGATTTCATTGAGAAAATTAAAAAAACACTAAATACACTCTCTCAAGTAGGAACTATAAAAAAACAAGACGGTTCTCTTTTAAAAAAAATTCATCAACAAATGAATGAATTAGAAACTCTTTATAAAAATAAAATAGGCACTGAATCTCCTTTAATCAAACGCCTTCGTTCACTTCTGAATATATTTCCTGGGTTAGTCATTCCATTAGAGTTAAGAGAAGACTCAGCTACGATAGAAAATGCTTTAGCAACACCTTCTTTGCCCATCATTAAAATGATAAGTACACTCAAAAAGATTTGTGGCTCTTCTCCCGCGCATTGGTACGTCCGAGGACTCATTATCAGTATGTGTGAATCCGAAGACGACATTAAAAATGCAGTCAAACTTTTAAACCGACATTTAGGGGGATTAAAAATTCCAATTGTTCCACTTTTTGAAACAAAACTTGCGTTAGAATCTTCCGTAAATTTAACAAAACGAATTTTAGAAATTCCTGAATTTAAAAAAGCACTAAATTCAACTTGGGGAAAAAAGTACGAAGTTATGGTGGGATATTCAGATTCAGCAAAAGAAAGTGGCGCTCTTTTTAGTCGAGTCACCATTAAAAAATCACTCCATCAATTAGATAAACTTTTAAAGAAAAATAAATATACTCCGATTTTTTTTCACGGATCTGGGGGAAGCGTTGCTCGTGGAGGAGGATCAATCAAAGAACAAATGTCTTGGTGGCCTAAATCAGCGCAACAAAGATTTAAAACAACCATTCAAGGAGAAATGATTTATCGAACATTTGCATCAGGTCAAATTTTTGAAAGTCAGGTGGAAAAAATTGTAGAAATTTCCATTAATCCTCTCAATGAAAAAACAGAACAAAAAACTCAAAAAACAATTAATCATTTCTCAGAAAATGTACGTCGCCATTATTATGAAAAAGTAAACCAAGCAGATTTTATGAAAATAGTTTCTATGGCCACACCTTATCGATATTTAGATCAACTCAAAATCGGATCACGTCCATCAAAAAGAAAAAATTCATTAAATTTAAAAAACTTAAGAGCCATTCCTTGGATTCTTTGTTGGACACAGACTCGTGTGCTTTTTCCTGTATGGTGGGGAATTGGAACTTCTTGGAAGTCACTCTCTGAAACTGAAAAAAAACAACTTAGAAAGGCCTGCAAAAAAGACAGTTTTTTTAGGTCTTTCATTCAACTTCTTGCTTATACAGTCTCTAAAGTAGATCTTTCAGTCTGGGAATTTTATTTAGAAAACAGTGAAATCTCGAAAGAACAACAGTCAACACACATTGAAACTCTCAAAAAAGAACTCATTGAAGTAAAAAAAATGATTCAATCGGTTTCAGGAGAAAAAGAAATCCTATGGTTCCGCCCTTGGTTAAAAGAAAGTATTATGTTACGTTCTACGCTAATATACCCTCTTAATATTTTAGAGGTACATGCGCTCAAAACTCGCAATATTCCTCTATTACGAGAAACGGTGACAGGAGTTGCGAGCGGTATGCTAACAACAGGATAGGAAAAATAAATGAAAACCAATCAGACAAAATCGAAAGGTCATATTGAGCTTAGAAATGCTACTCTCTCTGACATTCCTGAAATTATTGAACTCTCGAAAAAAGTGTATCAAGGTTTGGGTTCCTATATAAAAGAAATGATTCGAGGTCATATTACAAACTTCAAAGAAGGATGTTTTGTAATCACTATTGATCAGAGAATTGTCGCTTATTCCGCTTCAATGCTCATTGACGAACAAACTGCCATGAAACCTCATAGTTGGAAAGAAATTACCGGAGGTGGGTTTGGAGTTACTCATAACCCAGAGGGAGAATATCTCTATGGTTTTGAAACCTTTGTAGATCCCGATGAAAGAGGCCAAAGACTTGCTCAAAGAATTTACAATGCGCGAAAGCGTCTTGTAAAATTTTGGAAACTAAAAGGAATTATTTTCTGTGGAAGAATTCCAAGTTATCACAAACATGTAAAAAAAGTGTCTTCTGTAGAAGATTATATTAAAAAAGTTCAAAAGAAAAAAATAAAAGACCCTACCCTTGGCTTTCATCTTCGAAGCGGTTTCGATGTTCTGGGAGTTTTTGAAAACTATCTGCCAGCAGACAAAGAAAGTTTAGGATATGGAGTTCATTTAAAGTGGGACAACCCCGAATATGAAGCCGTACAACCCAACAGCAGTGAACAGTTAAGACCAAATTCTGTTCGTGTAGTAACGGTTCAGTATAAACAAAGAGCGGTCAAGAGTTTTGAAGAATTTGCTAAAATTGCAGAGTACTATGTTGATGTTGCTGGAGATTACAAAGCGGACTTTCTTCTTTTTCCTGAACTTTTTACAATGCAACTGCTCTCGATAAGAAATGAAGAAGTTTCTCCTGATATTGCTATCGAACACATGTCTGAATACACAGAAAAAGTAAAAGATCTTTTTAGAAATTTCGCAATTAAATTTAATGTAAACATTATCGCTGGATCTCACCCAACCAAAATTGAAAATAGGTATGAAAATGTTTCATTTATTTGTTTAAGAGACGGAACTGTACATACACAATCAAAAATTCACCCCACACCTGATGAACGATACTGGTGGAAAATAGAGGGTGGAAATGAAGTTAAAGTCATTGATACAGACTGTGGTCCTATTGGAGTATTAATCTGTTATGATAGTGAATTTCCTGAACTGTGCAGACACTTGGTAAATCAAGGCATTTACTTTTTATTTGTACCTTTTTTAACAGATAACAGACAGGCCTATTGTAGAGTCAGATACTGCTGTCAGGCTAGAGCCATAGAAAATCAAGTTTATGTCGCGATGTCTGGAAATGTAGGAAATCTCCCAAGAGTTAAAAACGTCGATATTCAATATGCTCAAAGCTGTATTCTTACACCTTGCGACTTTCCCTTCGCTAAAGATGGAATCGCAGCAGAAACTGATCCTAACGTGGAAACTGTTGCTATTGCAGACCTCAGAGTTGATACACTTTTAGAAGCTCGTGCCAGTGGAGCTGTTCAAAACCTCAAAGATCGTCGACATGATTTGTATTCAGTGGTTTGGCATAAAGAATAAAAATTAATTCTTGAATTCAACACAGTCCTCCCACTGTGCGTTATCCTCACATACCTTGCCTTGAACTGTCCGCACCTGAATACTTCCTAGACAACGACGGAAATGGCTATTCATTATCACACTCAATCGAACTGCTACCGTCAATAAATTACTATCTACTCAACATTTTCTCTTCAGAAGAAGCAATATATTTTAAATTATGTTCTCTAAAAACAAAGATACTAACTCATCATCAAGAAAAGATTCGAGATCTTTTCCATAACGAAGAAAACCACTCATCTTCCATGGAAATTCATCAGATCTATGATGAGGGTCAATAATTTCTGTTCTTGACAACCAATACCAATCTACTTTTGACCATTTTTTATAATATTTTTCTACAATTTCGTAATTTAAAAAAGGGTTTTGAGCAAGGTCACTCCAAATAACCTTGTCTTTAAACTTTTCAATAAGAGAAATACTCACATTCATTTTTCTCCATATTTCTTTCCAATAAAAAGGTTCAAGCTCATCAGAAAAAAGATATAAATCTTTTTCTAAATTAAAATTTTTGTTACGAATAAGCCCTCCTGGAAGAAGCTTTTCTCGATACTTTTGAAGAAACTGCGCATCTTTTACCAGTTCGGATCTAGCTGAGACTCTTTCCCAATGGATAGTCTCCATTTTTAATTGAAGTAAATAAATTAAAAGATCTTCGTCTAAATACTTAGGGTCAATAAAGTAAGTCCAGTACCGGTTTTTAATGGAATCTAAATTTAAACTTATCTCCTTATCTTTAATTTCATCTTCAAAATCAGATTCAATTTTTTCTTTTATTTTATGAAAAAAATCAAGAGACCAGTGAATAGCATTCGATGTAACTGCTCCCTCTACTTCAACTCCCTGAGGATATTCTTCCTCGAATTCAACCCATAAAACATTATCAATTTTTTCAAGTAAGAACTCATTTAAAAAAACAGCTTCACTTTCTGGAACATCATATTTTTCTTTCTGTTTTTGAACCGTCGGTTCTGATATTTTTTCTGATCTCCAGCAAATTTCTAATAATCTTTCAATATCCCAGTAACCCGAAAATTTTTGAAGCAAACTTTCACTTAATGGGATGTACAAACAAATAGTTTTCCAGTCTAATCGATCAGCAAATCTTTCTAATATTTGAACACTCCACGGAATAGCAGGATTTGCACTTAAAATACTCCAATTCCATTGATCTTCAAATCTTTCAATAAAATCGAGTCCCCATGGAAGCGAAGGAAGAGAACTCAGTGGATCCCAAGAAAGAGCAGTAGCGTTTCTTTTTATAAAACGCTCAGTCTACGGATAACTATCTAATCGACTTAATTTATCCCAATCAAAATGAGATATCCTTTCAACTGCAGAATCATACTTTTCAGGAATTTCCTTTCCAAAAATTCCTCCAAATTTAAACTTCGGAAAAGAGCCTATCTTTTGTTGCATGAAATACTTTAATCCATAAGTAAACATTTCTGGATTTTCAAATAAAGAACGACTATGACAAAGATCTTCCCAAGTCATAAGTTTTTTCTGTATGATTTGATCAATAAAATTCTTCGACCAAGGAAGCCGAGAAAAAAAACTTACTTTATAAAGATCTAGCTTATCGACATGTTCAAAATATGAATTTTCTTCCCACAAAATATTTGAATTATTAGAAATACAATTCCAGTAAAGAACTTTTTGAAATAATGTTAAATGATTTTTTTTCAGTGGATAGTACAAAGAGATAATCTCAATAAACTTTTTTTTGTCGTTCAGCATTTCATCCAAGGAAAGTTTTTTCTTTATGTCTAAATTTATTTCGGAATTCATATTCCGCTAATTTTATCATAATTTTTAATTCTGATTTCGATTCATTAACGTTTTTGTTTTCAATATTTAAACTAAAAAAGTAAACTATTTTTTCTGAACTCATTTTTAATACCGTTGAATCATAAAGATAATTAAGGAACGCTCGCATTATCTCTTGAGTTGTTTTTATAAAGATGGTTTTAGTTGTGTGAAGCAACAAAAATAGCGATTATTTCTATTGTTAATTAAAAATATAAAGGGAACTCAAAAAAAGTGCCCCCTTTACAAATGATATATATCACTCATTCCTTCACAATTAGCTTCGACCATCAAAGATCCGCATCGAAGAGGAAGAATAATTACTTTAACAGCCGTCATATATGGAGTTCTTGGGTTACGAAGTACAGAATCTTTTTTTGCTATAATCAAAACCCCATATCAGATGCTGAGATATCGTCGTTTGAGAAGAACGAATAATATATTCCTTCAAACTCTTTTACTTGTTCCATTGCAGAACTTAATTGATCAAACTACTTATTATCCGATTCTGATCTTCTCATTACTGATCGTTATTTCTTCACTTTAAACATCCTTCTGGGTGGTTGATCTCCATCACTCAATATCAGATCAAGTTTCGGAAACTTTACTTTCTCGATTTTTTTTATTGGCTTGATCAAAATAAAACTTTGTTGATCTATAAAACGTTAAACGGAGTATTGTTCTCTATCCATTCGATCAACAAATGACGTTCATTTTTTTGATCTATAATCATTCCATTGGATTTTGAGCCAAAATGAATATAAATTTTTCCTCCTGCATTGAGAAGATTCCAATACTTTTCAAGAACAACCATCGGGGTTTTAGTATAAGAAAATACTCCAAACACATCAGTAATAAGATCGGCTTTGTCAAACTCTTTATCAGGGATACTCTCCAGGTACCGGCCTTTAAATATCTTTGCACGATCATCTTCTGGATATGAACGTCTCATTTTTAAAGTAACCCCTGTCACACGTGCCTTTTGATCTGATTTTTTTTGGATACTTGTTTTGCAAAATCCACAATCGCTTTTTTTTTTCAGCAAAAGCTCCTATTCTACGGCTTCTTTCTTCTTCTATAATCTTTGCAGAGCTGACACCTTGGCGATATTCTTCGATCGCAATTCCCTCACCTGCCCCCATATCAATCCAGTGACTCGTTTCATCTAAACGAAGGAGTTCTTTTTGAAATTCTTTACCAAAATAAAATGAATAACTCATCAATCCTCGTTCCGTCATGTAAGAGTGTTTTTTATTTGGTTTTTCTATTTTCTCTTTCACTTCTACGAAACTCAGTTGAGAGGGATTAGGCTCAACATTTTTCAATTATGTTTGATCTCGGTCCACAGATTCAAATAAGTCAATTGATAAGTTATTTCGGATTGATAATGGATTTGTTTATTTGGCTGTAGTAATGGATTTATTCTCTAGAAAAATCATTGGATGGTCGATTTCTAAAAGAATAGATACAGATCTGACTTTACAAGCTCTTCGAATGGCTATTCGCAAAAGAAAACCTAAAAAAGGAGTGATTCATCACTTAGACCGAGGAGTACAGTATCTATCGGAAGAGTATGTTTCTGAACTGAAGAAAAATGGATTTATTGTTTCAAACTCTGAAAAAGGAAATCCCTATGACAATGCGTTTATGGAGAGATTCATGAGAATCTTGAAACAACAGGAAGTTTATCTTGCTCAGTATGAAACTTATTTGGATGTCATGGATCAATTGCCACTGTTCATTGAGAACGTTTACAATGAAAAAAGAGTTCACTCTTCAATTGATTACTTGACACCCAACGAACTTGAAGAGATGGAAAAATCAAACAAAAACATGAGTCGATTC
>PBMP01000037.1 GCA_002722705.1 Pseudobdellovibrionaceae bacterium
AATACAAATTTTAAAGAGCTCTGATTTGCTTTACGACCGCGATGTCCCCTCGGTATACGCGCGTGCATCGTTCATTGACTTGGCATTGTAAATACTTTTAACTATTTACTGGTTAGCACAAACGGCTCAAATTTCACATTTTTTTACGTGTGCAAGTAAATTACAAATTACAAGTATTTAAGACACAAAAATTAGTTTACAACACAATGTCTAAGCGCCCCGCAACTTCTCCTGCTGATGCCAAACAAAAAATTGCGCGGCTTGATAATGAGGCTGAAAGCGAAGAAAAGCACAATCCATTTGAGGAATTACCTCAAGAGTTAATAGACAACATAGCAGAACAAGGCCTTTCTCAAGCTGATACTAAAAACCTTAGAAATTCAACATTACAAACGGCGGATACTACAAATAAAAAATTCAGAGATCTTGAAAGGGGGTTGGACGCCTTTATTGCCGGGCCTCACACGTTGGAAGCAATTCTGCGGCGACTCCAAACACGGCCGCCATACGATGGCGGCATGCCACACGTGGGAAAATTATACGCGATGAATACAGATGTGGATACAATACTCAACAAGCTTTTTAAAGCCAAATATCAATATTATACTCGAGAAGAGGCTGACGTTGCCTCTGGGAGAATGCTCGTTTCCGATTTGTTGGATATTCTTTACAGCGTCTACGTTGCCAACCCACCATTAACCCCCAAGTTGCTTTATGGCTCTGAAGGCGCGTTTTTTTGGGCAGAGCATCAGGCAGGGTTTCGCTTGAACTGGTCAAATCTGACCTTACATGAAAAACAATATTTAAAAATTACTAATTTTACACATAATCAAGAATTAACGGTTGAAGTTAAAGAAAACGCTTTAATTGAACCATTTTTGATAAGGCCAACTTGTAAGTTAGTCAGGGCAATCACTATGCTTGATACTACTATACAAGTAGATAATGCATCTGCTATTGACCTGGCTGAGGGTTATATCAAAATTGGCGAGGAGATAATGCTTGTTGAAGAAATACGTGAAAATGAGGTTGTGGTATATAGGGAGGCAGGTCAGCGGGTCCCGCATGAAGCAGGTGCTACAGCAACAAGACTATCGTTTTCGTTGTCTGAGACAATCAAAGCGTTCTACGATTTAAACGAGTCGATTAAGCGAGGCCAAAACGCCCACGATTCAATCACAATAGCCCATTCTCGTCAGAAAGCTCCCACCGAAACACTAATACAAATTTTAAAGAGCTCTGATTTGCTTTACGACCGCGATGTCCCCTCGGTATACGCGCGTGCATCGTTCATTGACTTGGCATTGTAAATACTTTTAACTATTTACCGTGTGCGACAACATTTGGAATCTATATAGCTAGGCGGCGCACAGCCATGAAAGTGCCATGAGGGTTCACAACATTTCCGCCGCTGCTGGGGTTCCTAAAACTATGTGGCGGGGTGGGCTGGGGGAAGTCCGCAGCGGCCTGCACGGCCCGGTGCGGCTAGCGCGCGTGCCGCCCTCGTTGATGCAGGCGGCCTTGATTGCGGCGTCCATCTGGAACCGGTACGTGCCGGACCTTCCGCCCCGTTACTTCAACATTAGCGAAATGGACTTGCCCGGCAGCATTGTCGGCCAGATTTGGATTCCGTGCCCGAATTCGGTGTGCAACGTGACCATAGATCCGTCGTACGCGGCGCCGATCAACGTGCTGGTGCACGAAATGGGGCACGGCATCGGATTGCCGGAGGGTAGCGTTTCGGGCTTGGGCTCTGTGGTTGACGATTCAAACCATTGGTTCCCGGAATCAATCGACCCCACCGAGATTATGACCGAAACAATTTCTACGCAGCCGTATCTTTCGACGTACACGCTCCGAGCCATGGCAGGCACCGGCCATCGCGGCTGCGTGGACGATTACCAATGCCCAAATGATTTAGTGTGCTACCCGACGTCCATCTACAACAGCCCCGGCACGTGCGCTGCGCCCGGCTTTCCGCTGGTGGACCACACACACGCGCTCGACCCTACGTGGCCGCTGCTGGTTTTGACAATTCCGCTCATCGGCATTGTGGCAGTGACGCTTGCAATGTTTTAAGAATTAAACCGTATGCAACCTTAAAGCTGCAGCATCGAGCAGGTGCGATGCCACGTGTTGACGTGGCCGCCCATGTCTAAGCAAGCGTTCAGTGAGTAGCACTGCCCGCACGGCCGCGTAATGGACTCGCGTTTTGAAATGTCGGACAAAATCTTTGTTTCGATCGCGGCAACGTGCTGGCCAGATTCGCCCGATCCTTGCTGGAGAAGGCGCAGCTCCTGATCCACTGTTTTTTCCGAAGCCCACTGTTGCCTGATGCTGGTAATCCACGTGGTGGCCCTAAACTTTCCGAGCGCGCAGCTCTGGCAGCAGTCCACCGCTTCGCCCGCCTCCAGATAAAAGCGCTCGACAACGGCGCAATTATCGCTCTGAAAATTCATCGGCGCAGCCAGCACAGCGGCCATTAAGACGATCATGTTGCGCGGATGCACGTTTTCATTGCGCTCGAATATACTCACTGCCGCGCCTCTCGCTGCACGGCGCGCCAGTTCGCCTTGCGTTGTTTTTCCCGCAGGCGCTGCAAAACAATTTTGTCGCCCTGCTCCTCCGGCAGCCTGTGGACGTGTCGCCGCAGCGCAGTGTACGCCTGCGTTGCGTCTTCCGTGTCGGTAAACCCGTACAAAGTGTGCGTGTGGCCGCGCGGCGCGCAGACCCGCACCGACAGCTGCTTTCCCCGTTTGCTGACCCCCTTTGTTGCGCTGGTCCACTTTTCCTTGGTGTTGGGTCGACTAATCTCCCGCGCTCTGAGTTCGGCGTCTTCAACGTGCGTTTGGGGGTGATAATACGGTGGTTGCCCTTGTTGCCGGCGGTAGTTGTCCACCGCGTACTCTGCATCTCGCCGGTCGCGAAACGCCGCGGCGCGCATGCGGTTGCCGTTGCGCCACATGTGCACCCGGTAGTATTTGATTCCTTTTGCGTCGATTTTTTCGCGAATGTTTTGAGACGGTTTTCGCGGCGTGGGCGGCCGCTTCGGCGCCAGGTGGGGGCGAATTTTCCACGAGTTGACCTCCATAACCGATGTTTGCTGCAACGGAAAATTTTCGGCAACGCGATCGTAGTACCGATCGTACGCATCAACTGCCAACGCCGCGTGCTTTTCGGTTGCAAATCGCCCTATTTTGCAAAGCGTGCCATTGCGATCCAACGTGTGCGCAGCGTAATGCACTCCGACGGGGGTGACACCTTTCATTGCTAACGACGTTGTGCGGGAAAAGGCGACGCGTAACACCAAAAACACTCTAAAATTGAAATTTCAAATTGCATTTTTTGCGGCTTCCTCTATATTTTTCTTGTTCCTTCTCGAAGTCTTGGCGTATCTGCGCTGCTTCACCTGCCTGCGGTGTTTTCTCAGTCGGTCTACCATATCCGGTGGCAAATTTCTTTCTTTTATCCATTTGTTGAAGCGCTTCACATCGGGGTCATTCACCGCCGACGTCGACAGAAACTCGTCCCAAAGCTGATTGTTTTCCGTCGATAAATTTTGACGTTCCCCGCGCAGGCCGTCATTTTTCTGTGTTAGTTCGAGCGCACGATACTTGCGCTTGCGGCTATGATTCTTGGCAGCGTCGCGATTAGTTTTTCGCCGCCTTGCGTCAGAGACTCTCTTCTTTTGATCGGGTGTGAGCCATTTGTTCATGTTTTTTGACACCTTTCGGTACATTCCGGATGGCGCCGTCTTCGCGTACCACAATGCCGAATCAAAGAGTTGGCACGGTGGCATTTCCATTAGCGGCGCAAATTCTTCTAGCTTCGTCTCGTCCATGATCGGGAGATGTTAAATGTGCCGGCGTTTCAGTCATCTCAAACATACAGACGGTAAAAATAAATTTTAAAAATTGCAACAAAAAACTTGAAAAATTTTAATATGTATCCAAGTGACTAGTACTCGCACACTTTCTAGAAAAACGTCGTCCGCCAACACGTTGCCTTACATTGCAGAATCAATAAAGTCGGCCATTGCCGCGGATGGGCTTTCCGGTTTGTGTTTCTCGTGTAATAGTGCCGCCAAAAATATCCCGCGAGTATTTTTATCCCAGGTGAAAGGGTTGCCGTCAAGCTCATAGTTTTCATTTTGCCAGTCTTCGACGGGCTTTCCAACGTCGTTTCCCTTTACTGGAAACACCATGGCGTAGTGCCCATCTTTTATTTTGGTAAATAACCAACTGGCCTCTAAGGTTTCTGTAATGAACCTTTGGCGTTCTTCTTCTTGGTCGCCCCCCGGATTATACCAATTTTTATACAAATTGAGTTCTGACAATTGAGTTGCTCCGTATTGAATCAGAGAGTGAACATCCTTTAAACCAAGTTCTGGAATTACCGCATTCTCACCTGTTTGGAAATCAAATAACCTTTCCACTTGTTCTCGACTCAATAAGTCGGAACGATACGCGTATTTATAGTTACACAGTTTGTACCAAAACGAAATCACCTTTTCCCCGTCATCTATATCAAACTCTTCGTGTTCAGAAAGCGTAATAGAGTCGCCAACGGTCCACTTGTCGTCTGGGTGTTTCGATCTAATGTAGAACGTGGTATGTTCTTTTATTGCGGAATCTAGTTTGTATTGGTCCAACCACCCCGTTTCATACTCTGACGTGTCAAACTCCAATATTCGTTGGTCAACAATGTCAAGCAGCTCTGGCAACCACCGAGAAATTGCATCGGTGGTATTTATCACTTGGCTTTTGTCGTCCGCTTTAAACACTCGAGCCAATATTTCTTCGTCTTTCCTAAACGTGTTGTAAAAGTAGTCGTCGAGCTCTATGGTGTCATGAATCGATTCCATCCGATCGTTGTCTTTGCACATCGACCACAGTTTCATTGCCACACAAAATTGACACATGCCGCCATCGATCCCTATGTCAAAGTCTTCGCTTAAAACACGTTGCGGCATCGCTTTAAATCGTCGCTGTTTGTCGGAGTCTGAAATCGGGGCGGTTTTAAGTACCCTTGCCACCATGCGCTCAATATTTTTCAAGTGCTTTTCATACGGCCCATTCGGATCAAATATTTCAACCGTTGGTTTGCCGGTCGGATCGTAGTAAGCCAACAAAACATGCCCATTATTATTTGTTAATTCGCGATGAAAAACTGGAATAATAAGCTGTTGGGTTTGATCCAGTTCACTTTTTAATTTGAATGCACCATAAAAGCCCTCAAACGACTCGACGCTCAATACTCCGCGAGGAACCCTTGTTTTCATTAAAACACGACCACTTGGCGTTGTGTTTGGGTTGTTCAGAAATAACTGTCCCAATTTCGCTTTGGCGGCATCAATTGAGTCAAACTGCGCCGGGTCTTTAAACTGGCGTTGCCACCATTCGGAAAATGTCCAAAACTTGGTGGGTGTAAACGAAGGCAAAGGCACTGAGGTTGTAAACGGCGTGGAAGGCGTTGCAACGTCGGGCGTGGCAGCGGCAGTCCCGGGCCGAGGAGGTGTTGCGGGCTCATTTGGTGGACTGGGGGCAAAGAATTCCCGCAGCCGCGCTTGCAGCGCGGCTTTCTTTCCCCTTGTTGCCAAGCCGCACTTTTTCAGCACCTTTTGAAGACATTGCACGTCCAAACATGACAGCAAATCAGCTGGTGGCGCCGGCTGCGGGGTTGGCGTAGGCGCCTCTGATCTTTTCGGAGACTGCGCAATAAAAACCGCTTTTTCAATCACACGCTCAGCTGGCGAATGGCAGTTGACTTCGTTGCCTTCATCCGTGAGATACACGGCGTGGATTTTAATTGACTCTCTCCATCGCGCAGGACGGGGCTCCCCATCGTCATCTGTGCAGTATACGTGGTCGTAAATGGAATCAGTCCGTTTAGGCGGTTTTGAAAGTTCGTTGCAATAGTACTTGCAATATTCAATGCAAGCCTTTTCAAGGCCAGCGGCAAAACCGCAATCATACTTTAAATGCGCTCTAAACTTTCCGGGGGCCCCCTCCTCTTCGGTCAACACAAACAGTCGTTCAAACATGTTTTCGGAATTATTCCATAACGGCTCCGATTCCGGAGCTGTTGCAATCTTTATCCGTTTAGGTTTTTTATCCTTATAATGCAAAAGGAAAATGTCACGGGTTTGATCTTTAATAAGAATGCCGGATTGATTTTGTTCACTTTCATAATTGAGACAAATCAAAACCCACTTTCCGTATAACCCTATCGTCCTTGCTCCCTCAGCAGTATAATTGAAAATTGCTGGGTGCTTTCCATACGTGTATTTCTCCGGGATTGGCTGAATCAGTGGTTTGGCGTTCATTGCTTGCTTTCGGTTTAAAAGTGCCGCCACTACATCAATGACGTCGGCCATGGTGATAATACCCCATATCCAAGGATTGTATGCTATCTTATATATACATATTCCTTTTTAATAAACGCTCAGGTATTTCAAGCAGCCCAGCCACTTAGTGCAATGCTTCGAGCTACCAATTGAAAAGAAGTTGGTCACGTTTATTGCCGTGAGAGGCTTTTTTGTGACTTTTTGGGCATTGGTACGACAGTGACTTTGAAATTACAATTTTTAAAATTCAAGGTTAAAAATAAATCCTGGGCGTCAGCCTGCCCTCGTCACTTTGTCGCAGCTGCCATGGCGAACAAATATTCGGGTGAGGCAGCGGCCGGCCATCACATCAAAGCAT
This sequence comes from Pseudobdellovibrionaceae bacterium, assembly GCA_002722705.1. Taxonomy (GTDB): domain Bacteria; phylum Bdellovibrionota; class UBA1018; order UBA1018; family UBA6935; genus UBA6935. Next base: position 6,705 of record PBMP01000037.1, read on the forward strand.
TTCAACGTCATTTGGCTTCGTTGCAAGCGCTCCTACGCGAACCGGTCACGGTGATTTCGATGCCATCGATAAACCCGTTTCACAAATCGGCGGTTGAGAACTTTCGCGAGGATCTGGTACGCGCCGCATTACAGCAGGGCATTGGTGTCGTGTCGGAAGCGGCGGTGTTGAAGCTGCGCGAGCAGGCGGCATCTGAGTTGTATCTGGACGTACACACACATTTTCTACAAGCGCTGGACAAGTTTGGCGAGTTGAAAAAGTTGGGGTACGACGCGTCGGACATTTTTAACATGTTGGATGCCCCGTTGAGCCTTTTAGAACAAAACTACTTTAATTTGATCAAGCTGATGCCGAGCGAAATGGAGTATGACGTCTACGTGCACGCGAGATGCGCCGGGTACCCGCACCACGAGGCGGTGGCCGCGTTTTCGCGTTTTCGAACCGACGCGCTCGACGTGCATGACCCAGAGGGAAAGGTGTGGCCGGTGGTTATCCCGCTACAGGGGCCTTTGACAGAAAATGTTTGGACCAAAATGGTGTGCGCGCGGCTCAAGGTGCAGCACGCGTGGCGCTTTGCCGACAAGCACTGCCATATCAAGTTTATTGACGAAAAGCAAACGGCAATGGACGTCTTGATTTCTCCAGCGCCTGCGGTAGCGGTCGAATTTGCTACATGAACGAGCCCAGCAATTGCATCTGCACCTCGGGCTGTTTGTAATCTTTTGGTCGCGTTAAAAAGTAGTGGGCGGTGATTGCGTAATTGGCCACGGCGAGCAAAATGGTCAACCCCGCGGCACCGCCTAGCCCGATTGCCAGCGTATCCATTTCCGACTCGTTTGTGCTGGGCTCGTCGACTCCGACCGTGTTGCTCTGCTCGATCACCGACAGCCCGAGAAACAGGTGCAAGCATGTCTTTGATACCATCGACAGGTAAATGTACCACCGGTTCCGATCAAAGTTTGTTTTGGTGGGAAGGCACAAATCGTACAAGTACACAGCGGCAAACGAGGTAAACAAGAGCACAATAGCCAGCGAAAACCAAAACACAAAGTCCGGCGCGGTGCCCACCCCCCGCTGCTCGAGCGCGTCTGCGCGCTCGGTGGTGATCCGCCACGACGCCGTCAGCACCGGCACAACGGTCGGTATGTACAAGACGAAGGAGAGCACAATGGCTAGCTGCTGCTGTTGGTACAACAACAAAAAGGGTCGTCGCGGGTTGGGCTCGTACACCGCGGCAACAAGGAGCAAAACGGCCAGCAGCGACGGCGCAAGCACTATCGCGGTGACGCTGTCGGCGCCAAACGCGAGGCCGAGCACCACCAGCATCACCGGCGCCGTAAAGGCGTAATCGGCCCACCGCAGGATGCGGGTCCACTCGACGCGGATCGACGCCACCGCGTGCCCCAGCGCCGACCACAGCACGTAAAAGCATGCCATCGCCACAATGTTAATTCGCGACAAATTCCCGATTGCCTCGACGTAAAAGCGCTTGTCCCCGTCGGGGCACGACGACGTGGCGTTGGTGAAAGTGTTGTTTTGGTAGCACCGGTACAGCCACCGCCGCGGCTCGAGCGAAAACTTGTCGTTTACCATCCAAAACTGGTCTGTGTACTCGTCGAGGTTGTTTAGGCCGCCAACCCGCTCTGCGGCAAACCCTATCAAAAACGCAAACGCCGTGAAGTGCACCGCCGCCGCAAACCGGTGCCGCCGCCGCAGCAGCACCTCGTCGTCGGGGGGCCACGACCTGCAGTACTTACTCATACTTGGCGGCGAGCACCTGCTGCTTGTTCAGCTGCGGCGCCGCATAAATAGCGCAACCAGGGCGCGGCGCAGCCGCGGTGATTAAAAGCGCAAAAACCACAAGGGTTTGCGGCTGCTCGGTCGACTTGCTGATGATGGCCCACAGCGCGCAGCCGACGGCAAAGGCCGCGGTGCCCACGGCCGGGTACAAATACAACTTGTTGAGCGGCATTATGATCAGGGCCACCGGCGCAATCAGGCCCCACCACGGGATGGGCTCGAGAAACGACGCCGCCAGCGACAGCGCCAACAGTGTCTCCAGCACGGCGAGCATGCTACCGTATATCGCAAGGCCGAGGAGACCTATATAGCAGCGCCGCCCGGCACACGGTTATGATTGCGTTGGTGATACAACTCGCCGCGGCGGCATTTATAGTTCCGACCAACTGCGGAAACGCCACGTCTGCGTGGGCGCACTATTTTCCGCTCGCCCGCACCAACGTCGCGGTGCGGTGCGTTCCCGCCGCGCCGGCAGAGCCAGCGTCGAGCTACACCAACGGGAGCACGCTCGTGCTGGTGTGCGCGGCAGACGAGGGCTGCGCAGCGCAGCTGCAGCTGGCCGTGTTTGGAAAAGAGCTAAACCAAACCGAGTTTGACGGAATTGCGGAGACGCTGGGATCGCCGTCAATTGCCTGCGACGCCGACAGCGACTGCGGCGCGCCAAAGCTCCGCTGCAACAACGACAGCGCGACGCCGGGGTGGTGCGCGCCGCGGCCGCTCAACGGCGCGCGGTGGTGGCCGCAGGTTTGCTTTGAAGGGGCGCACTCCACGTGCGACGAGCTGATTTACGCCGCCGCCGGCGGCGCGGCTGGCGCGGCGCTGGCGCTGCTCACCACCTCAGTGGTTTGAGCCCACGGCGAGGACGCAGCAGGCGACCGACACGCCCGCCACAATCAACACGGTCCCCAGCCCGGGCTTGTTGTCGACCGCGTGCGAAATTAGCCACGTCCCCAGCACGCCGGCAACCAGCGTGCCAGCTGCCACCGTGGTAAATTGCCGCAGCCGGGTAAAGTGGAGCGCGGCCGCCCACCCAGCCACAAACGCTGTGGCCACCGCGGTCGCCGCCGTCGGCGCCTCGGTCCACACCGGCACCACCAGCGGGAGCGCCGCTGCGACAATCGACAACGCGGACTTTGTAGGCACTTTTTCGTTAAACGTTAGAGAGAAATAATGGAGCGCCAGAAGCGAGAGCAAAAGATGGATGAGCAGCAGGGTCGTCGAGGCGGCCATTGCGGGGTGCTGCGTATGCGGCTCATGGTTCCTTCGGGGCTGCCAGATATACGCATCACCGACACGATTGAAAAGCACCACCGGCGGCTGTGCGACTTGATGCACCGCGATTTTAAACACGAGCCCACCGACGCCGAGGTGACGCGCTGGTTGCTGCAAACCGACTCGCTCACGCCGTGGTTGGCCACCGTGGGCACGGTGACCAAGAAAGAGCTTTCCAAGGCGGTGACCGAGCTCGTGGTCACGCTGCCGGCCCGCGAGAGCGACGCGTTTGAACGGTTTTTGACCGAAAGCGTTATCAACTGGGTGTTCTTTACGCAGACGCGCAATTACCGGCGGGTCGTGCCGGGCGGGCGCGCCGCGATGATTTCGTACAAAGATTACGGCGACGTCGTGGGGCCCTCCGGCTCGCGCATCAAGCGCGCCACCCGCAACGCGGGCCGGCTCGTGTGGGCCACGGATAAGGATCACGCGCTCGACGGCCTTTTCGAATTTTGGGTATTGGAGGAAAAGTGGAGCCCGGCGCTGGAGCGCGAAATTGAGGACGAATACCGCGTTGAGCTTGAGCGGGGCTCGCGCGCGGCTTGATCTATATACGAGTTTTGGCGCACGTATTGCGGTGCGGCGAAATGGTCTCGTCCGAGGCCGTGCTGGCAGTGTGCTTGATGGGGTCCACGCTGCTTAACATGTGCTTGCTCATCGTGGTTCTCGGACGCGACGCGCGCCGAAAATTGCCGCCCCCAATCGAGGTGCCATTGATGCCGCGTCGTCCGTACGCCAGCGCGTAACAACGACGGCTGCAGTGATCGACAACAATTGTCGTATTATCTAATTTCAAACGCAATGGTTTAAAAATTGTTACTTCATGCTAAAAATACGCTATTTTTTTTGACTAGCAAATAAAACACCGTGGGTATGGCGTGGCTTTCAGTTAAGATTGAGGAAATAATTGCAGAAGTTGTTGCGACCTTACCGACGAGCGGTATAATTATTGTACCAGTCCACAAAAAGCGGAATTCCGACTTCCAGCGATGTTTTTGGGCTGTAATTTAGCAACTTCTTTGACTGAGTAAGATCTGCGTACGTGCGCGGCACGTCTCCCGCTTGCATTGGCACAGACTTAATCATAGCTCGACGGCCAACGGCTTTTTCTACAATTTGAATAAAGTGTTTGAGCGCAACCGGGCGGTGTGATCCCAAATTTAAAATTAAAGGTTTGGACGAATCCACTTCGAGAGATGCAACAATCCCGTCCACAACGTCGTCAATGTATGTAAAGTCTCGCTCCAAGTTTCCATGATTAAACATGCGAATTGGATTCCCATCGATTATGTTACGGGTAAATGACCAGTACGCCATGTCCGGTCGGCCCCACGGCCCATAAACTGTAAAAAATCTCAGGCCAATAGAGGGCTGGGAATACAAGTTGTAATATGTTTCGGCGATGAGCTCGTTCGACCGTTTTGTTGCAGCGTACAACGAGGCGGGGTGGTCAACGCGGTCTCCTTCGGCAAAGGGCACTTTATTGTTTTTGCCGTACACGCTGGAGCTCGATGCATATATCAGCTTGATCGAGCGCATTTTTATAGTTTCCAGCAGGGTTACAAAACAGTTGATGTTGTTTTGAACGTATTTGTGTGGGTGATTAATCGAGTACCGAACGCCGGCCTGCGCAGCCAAGTGAACCACGCGATCAATGCGATGATTGTTCAGCACTGTTGTAAGTGCATTCGCATCGCACACGTCAGCGCGAAACACTGTAATGTTGTGGTCCATTAGCTTTTTAATTCGAGATTCCTTTAAAGCCACATCGTAATATGTGTTCATGTTGTCAAACGCGATCGCGTGGTGACCATCCGCCTCGAGCCGGAGACACGTGTGCATCCCAATAAAACCGGCGCCGCCCGTGACGAGCACGCGGTGTTTGGTGGTGCCGCGCTTTTGACGTCGTGCAACACCGGGGAAGGCATTGTTGACAGAATATCCGGGAACCAATTGCACGTTTCCCAGATACTCCTCGACTGCCGCGGGTGTAAATGTAGATTTGCCTCGCTTGCAAGAGTCATGCGCAAACGTAATTTTCGAAAACGCAAACGTGCCCAAAAATGCAAAAAAATCTACGCGCGCAAATGACTCGTTGACTGCTCTTGCAAGTGCGGTCGCGTTTGAAATTAGGTCGCTGAAAAAAGAAGGCTTGGTCAACGCATGATTTGGTGGATAATAGTACGATCCCTGCTCGGTCATATTTATTCGTTCGAAAGTTGGGGTTACAAATGTTCTGGTGTGACGGACAAACCGATTCTGATCAACCTCTACAAAAATTGGGTTTCCGTGTATGGTCCACACTTTGTAATCCGCAAACTCCTTTGACATCGCTTCCGGAAAAAGTTCTTCAAATATGCACCTGGGAGTAATTTTGGTATACCAAAGTTCCCCTTTATCCGCGCCATACTGTGTGGTCAAAAATATATTGCACATGCGGCGTAAATACAACATTAATGTTTCCGTGTTTAACTGTTTAGAGCACGGAGAACGCAAACACCGGGCACGGCCGCCTTGAACCATCACGATTCCGCCCGACATGTGAGTGGCTTTCATCATGTACTCATTCGGCAAGTTATTTATAAGTGAGGGCACAATTTTGCTGCCCGCGTCCACAGCGGCATATTCTTTTGCATATCTGAGTTTTGGAAAAAGTGAATTAATCATGCCTTTGACAGTGTGCTTATCGGCCCATTGATATGCAGTGATAGAGTTACTTATTTGCGGCTTGATGCGGGTTTCGCATATTTGATGCCAACCGCGGTGTTTATCTTGAGCCATTTTTTTGTTTAGTCCGTCCGGGTGCCAATGTTTTTGTGAGCCTGACCAATGCAGTATGCACGAGTCGGCGGGTATTGGGCGGTTGGACCTCCACCCAAGTCCGTCCACGTTCCACTTTTTATCCAGCCTTTCAAAGTTTTCCCCAATTACCAGCGCCATTGGCGGTTGACTTCCAAAACTGTAAATTTCTTCCGCGGTGTTGCGATCCACCCATGATTTAATTTTCTGCGTAATGTTTTGATTGCGCCAGCGATCGAGATCGATTACCGTGACCCCAGCATTAAACGACGTCGAAATTGACGTTTCAAATGTCGGTCTCAAACCGGCCGGCCGACCACGGCGGGGCACCGCTGCGATTGCGTAATTAGTTGTTGTAAGTGCCTGTTGCACCATGTCAACAATGTCGCAGTTTACTATAGTGTCAGCATCAATCCAAAGCACTTTTGACAATTTGGGAAAGAGGTCGGCCAGCACAAAGCGCACGTAATTCGCCGGAGATTTTAACGAACTCATCTTGCCTTTTAATTTCTGGTTTGAATATTGCCACAAACGAAACTTGGTGTTGACCGTTTTTAACGAAACAAAGTGCACGTCGGAGACCGACTCCAAAGGAGACTCGCCAACAAAATAAAAGGTCACCGGCATACTTGCAAACCGCCTAACGGATTTAATTGAAGCTATTACCCCAGGAACGGCTGAACGGTCCGCGGCGTACACTACGTGCACCATTGATGGAGCATTGTAAACTTTTTTTTCAATGTGCAGCGCCGAATGTTGTGTCTCAGAAACATGGCAGCCGGTTGACGTTTTAGACCGCAAACGCACTTTGTTGCCAACAATTGTTGCGCACGTTTTTCCCTCGGTGGTTTTGCACTTGTTGTGAATTATTGAATATGGGGACCGACAATCTTTTCGAAACGGGTTTATCAATGCGGACGGTTCAATCAAGACGGTTGTCGCGTTGCATGGTCCATAATGAATACACCAATTGTACGCAGGCATATTACAATTTCCTTTCCTGCGGAGCGGACCCATTAATTGCCGCGAAATGCATTTTAAAACACATTGGACAATTTCTGACCTTCCGCCCCACACGCCGGCATTGTACATTGGCAGCGATTTACCAGACCAAGATGTTGCTGAAGCTCCGTAACAATTTTCAACATTCCAAGACTTTTTGTGGAATGTACCGCTGTCATGTGAGGCTAATAATTTTTGTTTGTTATTGATTATGTAAGGAAACGGGTTTTCATTAAAAAAAACATCCGACGCATCAATCATCAACACAAAATCAATTTTATGTTTTCTTAAAAAGTTTTCGTACACTATAAAGCGAAAATCATTAATGCTGTATGACTTGTCGGGTGTAACGCGTTTAAATGATACCCAGGTGTTTGAGTATTGATCAGTAAAAGTTTGTGAAAGAGAATCATGAAATACAATGACTGGTACACGGTAAAATGTAGCCGTAACGTAAAGATTGAATATATAATTAATTTTTTTTGGCACAATGACATATCGTTGCGGATCCGGGGCATAAGTGAACCATGAAGTCAAAACCATTGTTGTGTGGTTCATGGGGGTAAAGTCGTACTCAAATTTAACCGCATTTGCGGATTTTTTCCGGTTTGCGTAAGAATGAAGCGTAAAAAGAAATGGACTGAACAACAACACAGTTAAACTGAATTTGGTGTGCAACCTTGCTCTGTGTAGAGACATGTGCAAATTTCGTGTACAACACAGAAATTGAAAAAAAGGGTCTAGGTTAACTGCGTCTATCGCAAACTTAATTATATACCTTTTTTTGGCGCTACTAACAAAAGCTGAAACTGTTTTTTTCTTGATGTAAGCGTGAGTCGACCAGGGACTGTTCCATGAACTGATACTTTTATTATGAGTGTGAGAAAATTCAGTGCGCGTCATACAAATTGCAGCGTGCTTCGCGCAAGCAATCCGGTGGCAAACGCGGTGACCGCCACCGTCGCCGTTACCGCCTCCACCACCGCGGCGCCGGCCGTCGCAATTGTCGCCACAATCACGATCGGCCGCACCAGCACCACCGCCGCCCACGTCGCCGTCAACACGCCTTCAAAGGTCGGCACAACGCCCACCAGCGCGCACACGCCCAGGCCAATCACCATCCGCGTCAGTAATGTTGCGTGTATACCGATTGCTTTCTCGGGAAGAAGCAGCGCAATTGAGGCCATGAGCAGCGGTTTGAGCGAGTGGAGCGGAACGCGCCGCGTTCCGATCACAATCTTGCCGGCGGTCAGCGTCGCCGCGGCCGTCAGCAGCGCCAACGTCCAACGCGGCTGCATGCTTATCGCGTGCTGCGTCCCCACCAGCGGCGCGAGCGCAAACGCCCAATTGAGCGCCAGCGAGCGGTGCACCCCAGAGCTCAGCGCGACCGCGACCACAAGCAGCGCGACGCATGCCACCATGCCTTGAAAGTCGCTAAACTGCTCCGGTCGCGAGAACGTGATGGCCATGGTGCCGTTGCGCGGCCACACCACGCAGTACTCATCGAGGTACCGCAGCGCTGCCGAGCCGGTCGCTGTTTGCGTCCAGCACATCGACGAGTCGGTCGCATCGGGGCAGTGCCACACCGCCGACACGGCGCCGCCGGTGCAATAGCGGGGGGGGGTTCGTCAACAAAAAGGTGCCCGTTGCACACTGCCGTGTCGCCCGTCGCCGCGAACACAATCGGGTCGTAGCGGGGGGGGCCGGGCGGCGCCGTGCCGTTGACCAGCACGGCGTGCGTGCGCGTGGTGACGAGGCCGGGCATGGAGCCGTACTGCGGCGCAGCCAAGGCGCAGTCCAGCCGCGTCTGTTGCAGGGGGTGGTACGCCGTCGCCGCAGCGGCCAACGCAATCTGAGCAGCCATTACGAGCGTGCGTCGCTGCGCATGTACTTGTGTCGACAGTGGCGCCAAAGCTATATAGTAGCGGTAAATAAAATACCACCGCGAAGCGGGTATGTTTTGCCCCCATCACGCCGAAATCACGCGCGCCGGCAACGGAATATCGCGAGACACGGCGCGCATTTTGGCGCTGCCGGTACCGCAGGTCCCCGCGCGCACCGACATGGCCGATCTGTGCTTCACGCTTTTACTTTTAAAAAAGATTCGCGAGGGTACGCGCTGCGGATGCTGCACTCGGAACGCCCAGCGAGAGCGCGCCGTTCGAGCCCGCGCGCTTGAACTGTGCGCCATCGTCTGCAACAGACCCGGGTTTTGAATTGCAGGGACACTGCCTTTTGATGAACCGCCCGCCGTGGGGGCACCCGGGGTGACGGCACTTGTACGGGCCGCGCTTGTTTTTGGTTGCCTTCATCGGCCGTTCGCACCCTTCGTACGATTGCGACGCTTTGAGCTGCGCCAGCAGTTTCTTCATCATGCTTTTCAGCTCGGCAACCTCGGCCGTCAACTTGCCAACTTGGGCTTCCACCGCATTGTTCTGCGCCGGCGAGTCAGTAAGCCACTTTTCGAAAGCGGCTGCGTCAAATTCTGTGACAGGCGCGTGGTCGGGCGGCAGCGGCAGCGCGGGCAGAGGGGGGTTGCTGCTCATGGTAGAAGTGGAAAAGTGCGGTCAAATGGATGCTTCGCACGCAAGATTTGCAACGCACCCTTACTAAGGTCAGTAAAATAAGAATGACTGAAATACCTTTCCCAATCGGGAATGCGGTGCTTTGATGCACATCCCTTTAATGAAGTACTTATTTTGGCGTTTGGCGTTTAATATCACAGCGTTGAATCAAACAGTCCCGTCGGAATCGCGGGATAGTTTGCGATTCGCTCTTGAGCACTACCACCTCGACGAACCACCGGCGGTGCTATCGAACTACTAACATCAATTGCTTCGCCCTCATCTTGTTGCAATTGACGAAGGTTTTGCAGACAGTTTTCAATTTGTTGAGTACACGAATCATAAGTGACCATTCGGAAACGGCACGCTACCATTGCGGTATCAAGATCCTTCTTTATTTTTGAGAGTTCAATTTTTTGGGCAGTGTATAATTCAATGAAATCGTCCGTTCCAAACAAATAAATCAAAGATTCCACTACTTCGTTGCCTTGTTTGTCGTCGCTATAAAAAGAAACAAAAAGGTATTCATTTCGAAGGTTGAGCGCTTCCGATTTTTGCATAAATGCCTTGAGCTTTTCAGGCGTTACGTTCGATGCCAAATTGCACAGATGCACTAAGATTTCACCATCGGTAAAGGGAGAACTCGGTTCAACGTTAAAAAAAGTTTTAATTGAATTTAGCGCTAATTCTTCTTCAGGCGTCAATAATTTTGGTGGGTTCAAAAATGGTTTCGAGGTATTTTCCATCTTGTGTCCAAGACAGCTTAACAGATTGCAGTATTTCTCACCCAGCTCACGTTCATAGTTGTGTCGCCTTAAACTGAAAAAGTAAAACCTTGAAATGTTTTCGCTAAATAAACTTGCAATTTGCATTCGCTCAATCATTCCCGCAATGCGATACCTCATTTTTGTGCTTTCAGGCGCAAGTAGGTCAACCAATGCATCTTCCAAACGAACGTCAAAGATATCGTTGTGCTTAAGTATGTAATTCACTTTCTCAGTGTAGCTTATCCAATCGTTTAAGTTGATGTTTGCATTTCTAAATGTACGTTGCGCGTTGTTGCCAACAACTTTTCCGCTAATCAACAATTCAAGATGTTCATCATTTTCTACTATTTCTTTAATAATTCCAGGAGCTGCAGGGGCACTTGGACCAACCGGAGCATGCGGGGCAAACGCAGCCATTTTTGTTTCATTGTTGCTAGCACTATCCGAAAATACTAATGGCGCCATTTTTGGTGCGGGAGGGTTGTAGCAAACGTGAAATCGTTTCATTTGATATAATGTAAACAATGTAAAATTAAGTACCTAAGTATTTAGCAAGAAACTTAATACACGATAACAAATAATGAATGCGCGTCGTGTGAGCGGCTACGGTGCTATTGTGTGTGCATCGGCCGCAATCCTAATTATAGTAACTGTGGCGCTGTTGGGGGACCGCATTGTTTTTGACCGCCACTATGCTGGCCCGAGTCACTTGCACGCTGCTCCGCCGCTTGAGGCCGTCGATGTGCCGGCAATCAAAGTTGCCGGAGTGGATCGCAGGAAACTTGACGCCGACGGTGACTTGGAGTTGATGGGCACCGTCGTCTTTGATGGAATTGAATACGTCGCGGAACTGGAAGGTCGCGGGCTCACGGCGGGTATTGGCGGAAAAAATAGCTACAAAATAAAGCTGGACGACAAGGCGAAGCTCATTGCCGGACAGGAAGAAAAGACCAAGCACTACACGCTTCGATCCGCCAAGTATGACCCTCTTGTGCTGCGGGACGGCTTTGCACAAACGGCGTGGGCATTTATTAGCTCCGCCTGTGGCGTAACCACGGACTACATGGCGCACCAGCACGTAGAGCTAGAGTGGAATGGCGAGCACTTGGGACTGTATCTGCTAATCACATCGCCCAAGGATTCGGTGCTGCCCGCCTTTGACGATGACACCATGCTTATGGTGCGGTACGAAGACGGTCAGATCGAGGACAAGACGAAGAGCGACTACTCGGAATCGCTGTCGGCAAAGGAGATGCGCGCGCTGTTTTTGGACACGACGATTGATCCTGGCACCATCAACGCGCCCAGTTTTGCGGCCGAGTTTTTGATGGCCGAACTGACTCGCGACAGGGATGTGCACCGCCGATCGATGTACATGTACTACAATGGTTCACAAGTGCATTTTGGGCCCCAATGGGATTTTGATGCGGCGCTGGGGAATTTCGGCTTTCAATCAGTCGGGTACTCGCGTCCGTCGGGGTGGGCGATGTCCCAAAGTCACTTTGACGCCCACCCTTGGTTTCATGCGCAAGGGAGACGGCCCGACATGGTCGCCCACTTTGCTACCGAGATTCAAACGTGTTGGCAGGCAGTGAACCGTAGCGCCATTACTACGGCCGCAGCCAACGCCGTCGTAGCCCGAGCCGAGTCCATTGCGGACAACCGTAAAAGGTGGGGAGCGTATGACGGATTCTTTTCTGCGGGCCTTTTTGTGGCTGCGCGGAATAACAACGACGCGGGAGGATATGCGTTGCCTTCGGCACGCAGCGCGTCCCGACAAGCTTTGGATTTCACAGAGTATGTCGAGCGCCGCATCGCCTGGATGGACGGCCACATTCACGAGGTGCGAAGCGACAAGCCAACTCGTTTAAAGATTCGGGGCTTCGGCCCGATTACGATCGTGGTGATTGTACTCTTGTCGCTTACGGGAATACTGAGTGCCTTGTTCGTAGTGTATGCCACGAATACATACATTAACCCCGTTTCGACCGAAGAGCACCTTTTATTTATGTAGGGAGTGCCCTCTGTAGATTACAAGCACACCGGCGTCTGAAAAGAAACGAGATCCGTTGTCGGAGTCATTCTTATAATGTTGCACAAAGCGCTCCAGTCGTGCGCGTAAAACATTTGTTTTTATTAAGACCATATTTATGGATGTTTTAGCTGCGCATGACGCGAAACGATGTTGCTAATTGCTTTGCTCTCAGTGAGCCCGACTGACACGTATAGTACCGTTAATCAACGGACGCTTAAATCGTCACACACCCTTGTCGATATGTCCAGCCTGAAATTTGCGCGGCAGAAGTATTGCGAACGGTGGGGATGCACGGCACTGTGGACTCACGCACAACCAGCCGCGCATAAAACTGCTCTTGTGCGCACGCAAGACGGCATGGAGCGTCAAACGATGCCACCATATTACAACAAAATGATTGTGTTAAAACGAGTGTTGCCGCATTATGACTACATTGTTTTTCTAGACGCCGATGTCGTGATCACAAATTTTGATTTGAATATTACCGACTTTGTGCTCGCTAACCAGCACGGTATCGCCTTCGAAGTCCAAGTTAATGTGTTCAGCAAGCATTCATCGCGCTCCACCCGTTTGCTCGATTTGTGGCACGACTCGGCCGTGGGCGATGGGTGCAGATACAGGCGCTTTCCGTACAATTATCGATTTCAATCCATCAATGGCGACATGCCGTGGTTTTGGTATGCAATGCTGCGGCTGTATGAGGAATATTACGTTGAACATGTGGACTGCATCCAACCGTGCTCTAACACGTCGTGGGTACACGACTGCGCCAAAACCGTGTGGCGACGGCCAAAAGCACAACGGCTGCTTTCTCCGGAGCACTACGGTGGTAAAAAAATAGTCTGCGAAATGCAGTGGGGCAATAGAAGATCGGCTGCAGAGTCGGCTAAACGTGCATGGATGCTTCACATCAAAGCGAACAACAGAAAGTTTTTTCCGATAGCAGAGGCCATCAAAACATTGCATGCAACAGGGCGGTGGACATTTGCGTCCGTTTAAATTTTAACGCAAAAACAAATTAAAATTACAAAATATTAGTGGTAATCCTGTATAATTATCACTGCACGATTTTTATGGACACGTCGAAAGAAAACGTCGTAATCGAAAAGGGTTTTTGTGATTTAGACCGTCGTGTACAAAGCACAAATCGATCCTGTGCGTAAAGCAACGCGCAAACAGCACTTGTTTCTGAAAAAACCTGCCCGAGGTAAGCAATGATGGCGAAATGTCTACCGGCTCAAATCCATGTGCCCGCATGAAGGATAGCGGGGATGCATACTCCGCAATGGCTTGTTTTCCCCAGAGCTCCATCGACACGCAAGAAAATCGCCGCAAGTAATGGCCGGCCGTTTTCACCGCATCGAAATCGCTGCCTTGTGCGTCTACCTTTAGCAGCGCGAGTTTTCCAGCAACGCGTTTTATGTAATTGCGAAGCTGCACGGTAGGCACTTGCTTGTATGTCCCCCCTGGTAGATTTTGGTATACCGACAACGATTTTTTGATGGTGGATTCGTCGATTGACATGGTTTTGTTGTGCTGATTGCGACCGCGCCATAAGAGAACCGGGCCAGGCGCGCTGCTGACAGCGGCTGGCACTAGCTCGACATTGACCATGGGCTTGGTCGCGATAGGCTCGAATGCAACAATGCAGAGGTCGGGGTTGCGTGCGAGCATATACCGCGAAGCGCGCCCGCGGTTATATCCAACGTCAAAGTTCACGATGCGATGTTGACGACACATCATTGGCGCGCCAATCATTGTGGCTACAATCGGCCACGCGTGCATCTCACGTGGCTTTTTAATTATGCCTTTTATCTTGTATATAGTCGAAATGCGTGTTTCGGGCATATGCCGCCCACCAACGCACGGCTAAAAAAAATTGTTTTGGGGTTTCGAAATAAAGTACGATTGCGAAAGAGGTTGCAGCCCGCGATATCTTAGTTTGATGTTGTATTTGTGCACGTAAAATTATTTAGTGTATCATGGCTTCATTGCTGACTGAGCTTGAAACTTCTATATTTTGGAAAAGATGGGAGTATGAAAGCTACTTAAGTGAAGATACCACAATCACACATTGTTTGCTGCCTGACGACGGCCTCAACGATGAATATGCAGAAATTGAAGAAGTACACGATGTGCAAAAGGACAAATTTTTACCGGCGCATTGTTTAAGGGATGTAACTGCTCCACAATTTACATTGGGTAAAATTTTTCAATCCGAAAAGGATATTAAATTTTGGAACAAACCAGCAACCAATTATTTTACAATTATTGGTATAGAACATCAGAAATTAGAGATTACTGAAACATTCGAAGTTGAAATTAACGGGGTGACACGTACTGTGTTTGTTGTTAAGCAAATCTGTATTTCGCCTTGGTACATGTTTTTTTACAAGGATTATATTAGCTTTGAAAGTAAATGTAAATCCTTAATCGAGGGGGATTTGTTTTCTTTGCCAGCCTCTTTTAAAACACAATATTATCTATCGGACGACTCAGACGTTAAAACAGAGTTAACGAAAATACAAAAGCGAGTGTATGGTTATCGTAAAGGAGCGCCCACACTTGTACCACAAATAGAAAATAATCCAAGTTTTAACTTGCAACTTGTACAATCCGGATTGGGCAAACCAACAACGAAGCCTAATGAAATTGAATTAGATTATGACAATGAACAGGTTAAAAAATGTTTGAAATTATATTTATCGAAACATTTGTTTTCCCCACTGCAAGTTGCTTTTGAGACAAACGAGGTGTTTTCACGTTTCATTTATAAGTATTTAGCACAAAATATAAAACAATGGTTAACAAAACCGACAACGCCGCGCGCACAAAGTTCGAAACAAGCTCGAGTCCAAATAGAAAAAACAATTGAAAAAATTGAAAATCTTATTGAAGCTCCAGGAACAGAAGAACAACACCTTGATCAAATTTTTGACGTATTAAAAGGATGTGTTGAATCCCAAGTATTGAATAAAAGCAAAATCGACGGTTTACGTGATATAGTAGACACGTGGATTGAAGATGTAGATTACCAATGGCAAGAAGCGCAAGAACTTCAAGCAAAACGAAAATATTTAAAAGAAGACATAGTGTGTTTTTTTCGACTTGTCCCTGAAGATATTGAAAGTTCTTATGAATTTTTTAGTTTTGAACCTGACCAACATGACAAACTAAAACTTTTTCCTTTAAACGCGCTTAACATTCCGCCTATAAAATTTCAAAAAATAAAGCGGCCAATTCGTAGATCAAGAACACTTAAAAGAGTAGAATCGGAATCTGAAGAATCGGAATCTGAAGAATCGGAATCTGAAAGTTCCGACGACGACGACGACGACGACGACGACGACGACGACGACGATGATGATGAAGAAGGAGAAGACGCTGGTACAGAAGAGGAAGGAACGGGACCAGGAAGCCAAAAAACTAATCAAGAAAAAATTGAAGAAAAAATTAAAGAGACGCTTTTAAACCAAAATCCTACTGTAGCCGATTTGGCGGAATTTTTTAAAAAAATAAAAAGAACAGATTTATTCGATGATCCTTACAAATTAATGTTGTATCTTTTAAACATCGCCAATTGCAAAGAAACTAACAGTGCTTTGGAGTACGTATTGTACAAATATATAGAAGATCCGGAAAAATTTTATACATTTTATTTAACGGGGTGGATCAATCGAAAAAAAGATGCGTGGAGAGACCTCGAAAGCAATGCTCCGGTACTGTCAAAGAGTGTGTACAACAAATTATATCAAGAAAACCCAATTATGACATATTTATTGGCCGAAACATTAGATCCTGAAGACAAACAAGGATTGCGTACAAAAGTGGAGTGGCCACCAAAAAATGGAGAAGAAAAAGCTTATAGTTGCTTACCAAGTTGGTTAATTTTAGAAAACGCGTGGAGATCCGCACTGTCACACCGCTTACAAAATAAAAGGG
>PBMP01000038.1 GCA_002722705.1 Pseudobdellovibrionaceae bacterium
TAATACTAGAAATAATTAAACTCACTAAAAGTGAAAATAAAAGTTTAGAAGAAAGTGATTGATCTCTAAAGACGGAGCTATCTGAAGCTTCTTCAAAAACTCTGATTCGATTGCTAATAGAGATTCTCATGATACTTGTTTCAAATATTTTTCTTTGAAGATTTTGAAATAAAGAATACTCAAGTTCTATTTGTTTTTGAAATTCAAAAATTTGCTGTTCATTTTCGACATTATCCGAATTAAGCATTTCATTAATTGCTTTTGAAAGAGTCTCTTTTCTAAAGTTTAAATACTCGTTTTCTACTTTTAGTTGGTTAATCCTTTCGTTTAAGCTACTGTCGAGCAAATCGTCTGAATTTTTTGAAATAGGAGATTGTCTAAATAATACTTCTCTTTGCTTTTTAAGTCTTTTTTCTAACTCTTTAATAAGAGATTCATTTTGTTTTAATGAGATTTTTGCTTCATCGAATTCTTTTTTAATATTAATACTAATGTTTTGTTGTCCTGAAGTAGTTAAGTTCATCGAAAGTAGTTTACTTTGTCTTTTAAATTTAACTATTTTTCTATCTATTTCAGAAAGTCTTTTTTTAGATTCTGATAGTTCTAGTAAAAGATATTTTTCAGCATCACCTAATTCTTTAATTTCAAAATCATTTACATACCTCACAGCTGTGTTTGCAACAATATTTGCCAGTTCAGCTGTGAATGCAGAGTCTGGTGTGGTTAAAACGATTGCTATTGTGTCATATGATTCTTTTTTAAAATTTATCCATCCAGAAATAATTGATTCAATGGTTTTTGGGTCTATTGAAGAAATTTTTACTTTTTTATTTTTTTCGTCTTTTTCAAATGAAAGCAGATGGCTTAAAAATTGAGTTAAATTTTTATGATTTTTCCCACTTTGAATAATTTGTTGTGATAGTACACTTCCAATAATTTTTTGGCTCAATGCCTCGTAAAAACCTTGTGTCCTTAAAATTTTCAAATACTTGTCAGCATAGTCTATTGAGGATCCGTAATATCCTCCACCTAATCCTGATATGTTTGTTGATAAAATTTGAAGTGGGCTATTTTCAGTAGTGTTAATATAGAGACGGGTTTGAACTCTATATTTTGGAAAAGATTGATGTTCAAAAAAAGAACCTAGAGTTGCAGTGGTTGCGAGTAAAAAAATGAATAAACGGTATCTATAAAGATCCGTAATAAAGCTTCTTAGAATTCCGAAGCTTTCAATACTTCTGTTGTTATTTGTACTATTTTTGCTTAAGTTACTCATTTTTAATTATTTGTAAAAATATTTTTTCTATCAAATGCTTATCGGATTTATTAGCTAATCGTTTAAAGTTAAACGATTAATTTTTTGAGGTTTTTAGATTTTCTGTCTGTTTTTTGACAGAATAATATTCGGAAAAAAAAGGAATCATCAGTAAAAGTGGAAGTATCTGTAGTTTAAAGCGCACTGCGGTTCCTAGATTTTGATAAGAAACTAACCCATATAAAAACGACCATAGGAGTACAGTAAATACGCACAGCTGGACAGATTTGTTTGTGCGAAAATTTTGACGGTTTTTATAGAGTGAATTTAATACAAAAAGTAATAAAAATAAATTTTCTAAACCAGCGATAAGTCCAAAAGCATTTCTTACTTCTCCCGGTAAAGGCCTAAAGATAGCGGTAAACATTCCTTTTGGAGCAAATAAAATAATATCTTTAAAAGACCGAAATTCAGGGATGTCATCATTTGCACTGCCTCCACGATTCCAAGATTTTGAGACCTTGTTTGAGGTTTGAATAATGTCTCTTGAGGACTGTATTCCAAAGTGTTCAGCAGTATATTTAAATCCTACTAGTGCAACTATGCTAAAGACTCCAAGTATCACAACTTTTGTAGTCGTTTTTTGTTTCGAGTTTACTAGATGAGTAAAAGCAAAAGGAATAAAAAATATGGGAGCTAACCACACTCTAATTGAACTGGCTATCAGGGCTCCGATAAGCATAAATAAAAAATATTTAAGTGAAAAAATTTTCAAATTACTCATTGCTCTATACATAAAGAGACCTATTCCAAAAAATACGATGGGATCTTTTCCAAGAATTGAAGACCAAAAGATAATTGAAGGGAAAGTTCCGATAAAAAGAAGAAGCAAGATATTTTTTTTTCCCGTGTATTGTGTATAAGACTGATAAAACAAAAAGCATCCAATGAATCCAATAAAGGACCACAGTACTTTTGTTGCGTGGTATGAGTTGAAAAGTGGGAATTTTTTTACGAGTGAAGAAAGCCAAAGTACTACACTGCTTCCATGTCCAAAGCTCAGATCAGAGGCAATAAAGTCTTTTCCTGAATTAAAATAAGTATATGCATCAAGAAAATGATAACGGTTTTCATAAAGAAGCATAAACCCGAGTGTGATTACACATCTTAGAATCCAGAGGGGAAGCATGATTCCTTCAAAAATTCCAAAAGCGATAAGAATGCTTACGATGGCTCCTAGAATGACGGCAACGCCAAACCCATTGACGTAGTCTTGTGAAATAAACTGATTCGGAATATTTTTACCGAGAAATTCGATAATAGCCATAAAAATTGGCATGCCGCTTCCTATTAGGAATCCTGTTACAATAACAGAAAGTAAAACAAATGGCTTAAAATACGGCTTTGCTTTAAGTGAGGATAATATACTTTTATTCCTATAATGCATTCATTTGATTTTATCTTTTTTATTTACTTTTTTCAGTGTTAGCTCTTTGTCATGGAAAGAAGACCTTTAAAAATTCTTCAACTCGCTAAATTTTATACTCCTCACAGAGGAGGTATAGAAACCGTCGTAGAAACTCTTTCTAAAGGTTTAAAAGAGAGAGGACTTGAGGTTGATTTACTGTGTTTTGCAAGTTTAGGTCAAAAAACGGTTCGTCAATTTAACGTCATTATTTGTTCGATTGGGGCTAATTTTTTTTCTCAACCCTTATCGTGGTCTTATATATTTTATTTTTTAAAAAATAAGAAAAAATATAATTTATTTCATATTCATTCTCCGAATTTACTTGCAGAGTTTTTGGCATCTATATTTCTTTGGAAAAAAAAATATGTTGTTAGTTTTCATAGTGATGTACTTGGAAAGGGATGGTTAGGAAAACTCTCAAGAGTACTTACTTTTTATTCACTTTATCGTGCAAATCGAATATTTGTATCTTCTTCAGAATATATAGAAGGCTCTCCTTTGTTGCCTTTTTTTAGAGATAAAATCACAGTTATTCCTTTTGGAGTTTTTGACTTTTCAAAAGAAAAGACGACTCAATCTTTAGAGCTTCCTACGAAATTTGATCTTTTTGTTGGACGTTTAGTCGAATACAAAGGGATTGGTTATTTGGTTTCGGCGATTGAAAAAAGTCAAACAAATTTAGTGATAGTAGGGGTGGGACCTCTTGAGAAAGTTTTAAAGAAAGCAGTTGAAGAGAGAAAGTTAACAAATAAAATTACGTTTTTAGGAAACTTAGAACATAAAAGTTTAATTGAGGTATATAAAAGAGCAAATAGTTTAATACTTCCGTCAATAGACCGTAGAGAGTCGTTTGGTGTTACTTTAATTGAGGCTATGAGTTTTGGAGTTCCAATAATTACAACAAAAATCAATACAGGTGTCGACATGATTAGTCAAGATGGCTATACTGGAGTGGTTGTTCCTCCGAAAAATTCAGAGGAACTCGCCCGTGGAATTCTTTTTCTTCAAAACTTAGATAAAAGAAGTCAATTTTCAAAAAACGCCAGAAAAAGATATGAATGTTTTTTTACTGAGAAAACGATGTCAAAAACTTACCATTATTATTTAAATAAAATTTAGAGATAAAGTTACTTTTTACCAATAGAATAAAATGATGTGGCTAAATAAAATGCCTTTCGTTCTTATTATTGTTTTCTTTGGTACTTATTTTTTTCAAATTTTTTTTAAAAAAATAGGTACGAAATATAATTTTTGTGCTGTTCCTTCGTTTAGGCAAAGGCACAAAGTTGCAACACCATATTTAGGAGGACTGGGGATCGTTTTTGGTGTTCTAATAGGACTATTTTCCTGGAATCTCTTTTTTAAAGATTGGTTTAGTCAGAATATTACTTTGTTATATTATGTAGTAATTCCTTTTATTTTTTTGTCTATTGTTGGACTTATTGATGATCGTTTTAATTTAGATCCAAAACTGAGACTTATTATTCAGTTTTTAGCGGCTTTTGTAGTTATTCAAGAGCCTTCGATTAAAAACATTCTTTTTATGTGGGAAGGAAGAGTTGGTTTTTTTACCATACCCTTGGCTCTTTTTTGGATTGTTGGAATTTCGAATGCTTATAATATGGTTGATGGAATTGACGGTCTATCTGGAACTTCAGCGACAGTTATTTCCTTTTCTATTTTATTATTAAGTTTAATCTTTGATCGAAATGAACAAATAATGGTTCCTCTTTTTACGAGCTTAGTTGTGTCCTTACTTATATTTTTAACATTAAATTGGGCCCCTGCTAAAATATTCATGGGAGACAATGGAAGTATGCCAATAGGGTTTTTGTTGGCGGCTATGTCTATATCTGTAATTCCGAAAACTACTCATGTTTCTAGTATTTTTGGTATTTGTTTTATGTTTGGCCATTTGATTTTAGATGGTTTTACTACAAGTGCACTCCGGTTAATTAATAGACGTCCTATGTTTAGAGCTGATCGAAATCATCTTCATCATTGGCTTCTTCGTCTTAGTTTTACAGTTCCTGGTGCTACGAAGTATTTTTTCTTTGTAGGAATTTTATTTCAATTATTTTCTTGGATTAATTTTGTAGAACAATCTTATCTGGGTATTACTATTAGCGTTTCAATGTCAGTAATTATTATTGGTTTGATATTTACATTAATTACTGTAGTGGAAGATTGGAAAATAAAATTATTTTCAAATGCAGTAAAAAAGAGAAGTCAAACTGATTTAAGTAAAATCAGTTTAGAAAATGCGAATGTAATAAAAATTGACCTTACTCAAATTTATGCAGCTCAAGAGAAAATTGGTCCAGAGTATAATAGAAAAATTATAGATTCTTTAGAGTTTTTAATACGTAATTTATTTCGTCAGAACGAAGCTTCTTTTATTGTTGAATCTAAAAAAATTGTAATTCTTTTAGATTCGACTCTATCAGAAAAGATAATTCACTTAATTGCTAAAAGAATACAAGATAGGGTGAATAATTTTTTAAAACTTTATGACATTCCTATTATTCAAGATGCTATAAGTATTTCTATCGAAATGGTTTCAGAGTCATAAAAAATGAAATTCAAAAATAAAAAAAAAGTTATTCATTTGATTTATGGATTAGCAATTGGAGGAGCCGAAACCGCGCTTTTAAGATTAATTCCTTTACTTAAAGAAAATGAAATTGATTCTGAGGTTTGGTACTTTACTAACGACGAAACACAATTACAAAATTTTTTAGACAAAAAGATAAAAATGAGAAGATTCAGAAGTACTCTTGTTATACCTCTGTTTTTGTTTTTTAAGAGAAACGAAGTGGATTGGGTGATTTCATGGATGTATAGGCCTTCATTTATTTGTGTTTTGAGTAAGTTTATAAATCCAAAGTTAAAAATTGCTTTGAATATAAGAAGAAGTATGACTGACCTCAAAAAAATGAGGTTTAGAGCACGACTGAGTTTTATTTACGCTAAAATTTTAAGTAGATTTTTTGATGCATTAATTTTTAATTCTAAATCAGGACTTAAAAGTCATGAAATTATTGGATTTAAAAACGCTAATACAGTACTTATTCCAAATAGTTTTGAAAATTTTAATGAGCAAGAAAAAATTGAAATTAAAAAGAGGGGCGTTGAAAACTTGAAAAAACTAGGAATAGCTAAGGGGACTCCAGTTTTTGTATATGCGGGTAGAAATCATCCCCATAAAAACATTCTTATGTTGTTTGAGTCTATAAAACTCTTTTTTGAAAAAGGTTTAGATGCACATTTTGTAGTTATGGGTTTAGGCCTTGGAAAGGAATTTTCTCTTGATTCTTATAATTTGGGAGAAAAAATTTCTCGTGTTCATTTATTAGGAAGGATTTTCGATCCAAAGCCTTGGTTCTCTGTTGCTCATGGTTTTCTTTTAACCTCCGAAACCGAAGGATTTTCTAATGCTTTGGGGGAGGCAATGTCTTTTGGGGCTGTACCTATTGTGACTGACGTTGGTGATAATGGGTGGTTAGTAAATGATCAGGTTGGTTATTTGGTTGAATCTAATGATTCGGATCATTTTGCAAATGCGTTAGGTCAATGTGTAAAGCTTTCTGTTGCAGAGCATGAAAATAAATCTAAAAATGCAGCTGAAGTGATTGCTCGTGAATTCACTTATGAAAAATTAGTTCAATCATATTTAAGCGTGATGCAAAAATAAGAATAGATCTTTTTATTTGAACTCGTAAAAGATGAGTCTTAAAGTCAATACCAATGGCCATAAACTTTTTTAAAAAAAACTGGGAACTATTTTTACTCGCGGTAGTCTATATTTTATTTTCGTGGCAGTATAGTGTCCCTTTGACGGGGGATCAAAAAGTATATATAAGCACCGCAATGGAGATGCGGCTCCATAATTCTTTTTTGTATCCTTATCTTTTTGGGGAGACAAGTTATTATAAGCCACCATTTGTTTACTGGAGCCTTATAACGAGTTGGTTGATCTTTGGTTTTAATCAGTTTGCGACGGTATTGCCCGGTATTTTAGCAGTTTTAATTTCGAGTTTTTTTCTAAAAAAAACTTACCTTCTGTTTCATAAAGATAGATTACTTGAAAGTTCTTTGATTCCTCTTTTTTTTGGTTCTAGTATGGGAGTATTTACTTTTGGGTTAAGTGCACAAATGGAAATATATTTAGTTCTTTTTTATATTCTTTCTTGGTATTTTGTACTCCGTTTTTTACATTCTAAAAATTTTGTTTTTCTTTTTATCGCGTTTTTTTTTGTTGGAATTTTAAGTATTGTTAAGAGTCCATTGTATTCAGTCTTATGGTCTATCGGTTTTGCTTTTTTTCTTTTTTTATCAAATCAAAAAAGTGTGTTTTCTAATTTTAAAACATACGGAGCCTTATTGTTTGGTATCTTTGTCGCTTCAAGTTGGTTTGTCTTTATTTTATCGACTGATTCAGAGCGTTTTTTAAATCGGTATTTATATATAGAAACTCTTTCTAAGATAAATGTTCCATCAGCACCTACGAGTCGTATTTGGACAGATTATTTAACTTTTATTTTTCCGTTTGGTGTTTTCTTACCTTTTGTTATTTTTAAAAATCAAATTTCAAAGCGCGAGTGGTTATTTTTAGGATGTTGGTCTTTACCGATTGCTTTGTTTTTTTCACTTTTTCCGTATAAAACAGAAACGTATTTATTTCCTATGCTTCCTGCGTGGGTATTGGGTTTTGTTTTGTTTTTGAATGATTCAAATTTAAAAAAGATGAAACGGTTTGTTTTACCAAGAATGATTATCGGATTTATTTTTCTTTTTATCGGTCCATTGATTAGTGTTGTTTTATATCGTGCAGAAATGATTGATTTATTTCCTGCTTTTGTAATGTCTGCAGCAAGTTTATTTGGGGTTTTAGCGAATTTATTTTTAAAAAACTGGAGAGCAATAGGCCTTAGTTTTGTAGTGTTGATATTTGGAATTATTTTATCTGTACGTTCTATGGGTGAGAAAGAGATGGCACCATTAAGAAGCGCGGTCGCTTTTTCAGGAGGTGTTGAATTGATATGGTTAGATGAGGTTTCTCATATCTGGCACGAAATAGGACTAGTGAGCGCAGCGCTAGGAAGAGAAATTAACAGAATTAAAAGTTTTGAAAATTATAAGGAGGCTTTGTTTTCTGGTGCTGTTGCAATAGCTTCTCCAGAAGATCTAAAGAGGGTTGAAAATGATTTTCCTGGAAGAGTAAATAGTTTACTAGTGTGGAGACGCTGGAAAACTCGAAATGGCTTTCCTTTTAAAGAGTTGCTTCTTTATGGAAAAAAAGGTTTTAAGGATTATGATCAACGGTTGATTAGGGAGTTTTATCTTATACAGTTACACAAAAAACAACATTAATTGAGTTGGGTGTTTTGAAAATAGAAGAGAAGGAAAGATAAACTACTATTGAAATTTTGTTAAAAACAAACGACTCTAAGAGTATGGTGAAACTGATGCTGAATTTTATATTAACGATCATTTGTATGTTTGGTCTAGTAGTAGCTCAGTCTTTTCCTAAAGCCTTCGTAACAAAAACTTCTGCTATTGAAATACAAGACCACAAGATTGATTTATTTGGTTTGGACTTGAATGAAAATGAAATAGACGAAGTATATGAGGATCATTATTTTCTTATCACTGAATTCATTAGCCCTAAAATAGAAGCTAAAGGATTAATTTTTTTTCAGGAAACAGAAGTTCTTTTTTTCAGTTATCAGTTACGAAGTTATCCTTTTCGTGGGTCTCCTTTAAATCTCCTTTCTTGAATACAAAAAATAATAATAATTGAGGAGATTTTTATGCTTAAAAAGAAAAGAGATGCGTTGTTACGCAAAGGGGTAGGTACGTTATTTTTATTCGTTCCAAGTATGGTATTTGCAAATGGTTCGGGAGGGTGGATTGGAGTGAATCCAATTATTCGTATTGGATCAAAAACTAGGGTCGAATTGCAATCGGAGTATAGAAGGCAAGGAGGGCAAAGTCTTACTTTGATCAGACCGAGTTTTCATTATTTTTTAAGTGAAAATATAGAAGGAGGAAGTGGTTTTGATTTATTTTCTTCCAAAATATTTGAAAGTAGAATTTGGCAAGAGTTCAAATATCACAAAGCTTTTTCCGAAGGTAAAGCTTTTGCGGTTCGTGTTAGGCAAGAAGTAAGAAGAGGGGCTGAAAAATCAGCTACTTCCTTTAGGAGCCGATTTATGATTGATTACCAGACTTTTCCGAGTTCTTGGTCAGTCTTATTACATTTGTATGATGAAGTTTTTCTTTTTCATGTGAATTTTAATAATGAATATTCTAATTTTGATCGAAACTGGCTAGGGGTTAGACTCGGTATTAAATCTGGACAAAATATACTCAACTTGGGTGCATTTTTAGAATCCGTAAAGGGATATGGCAGTGGAGTTGTAGGTACTCTTAGTTTTCAGTTTCACCCTAAGTTTGAGTAAAAGGTCCTAAGCTGGTAATTCACTGAAAGATGGGTGTTGTCTTTTATTAGATATTTTTAGTTTATAAAAAATTAGAATAAAAAGTCGGATTGATTTACTATAATTTGCAGTAAATCAATCCGACTTTTTTCCACCGTGGAAAAATAGGTTTTTTTGACGCATCAAGACTTAGATGTTACGAGAGTCCCATGTTTCAGATGTGGCAAAAAAAAAGAATATTTAGATTCTTTCTAGCACAGTTAATGTGTGTACTTTTGTTTTCGTTAAGTACTTTGGCTTTTTTTGAGTTTGATTTATCTGAACGAACTGAAGTTGATCAACGAAGTTTTACATTTCAGATTTTCTCAACAGAGCTTATGGAGTCTTTTGAGGAAGGAACTGAAAACGTTGAAAAAGAATTACCGTTTAGTATTTTACCAAATAGTTTAGTAGATTGTATTTTTCCAAATTATAGTGAAAGTGTATTTTTGGAAAAAAATAACCAATTTGTAATTTCCCCATATTTTAAATCGAAACCACGCGCACCACCTGTTTTTATTTAGCCATCATTGCGTCTATTCAAATTATTATTTTTAAACTTTAACAGAAAGAGAGTCTTATGAAGATTTCTTATCTATTTGTATTGCTATTTTTAGCTAGTCAGTCCGTATTTGCGAGTGAATGCTTTCATTTTCAACAGAAAATTAAAAAGTACAACTTGAAGGAATTAACGTTTCCTATTAGTCTGGTTCCAAATATCCCCCAAACAGCTCGATGTTTAAAACAAAGTAATGTAATGAAAAGTGTTCATTTACATTTTGAAAATACTTGTGGAAAACTAGACCCTTCTCAACTGTCTGGTATTTCAGCAGGAGATTGGGTTAAAAAAGTTCAGCCTTGTATTCAAGCAGTCTATGCTTATCAAGCACAGTTAACAGATCAAAGTTCAAGTGTGGCAGACCTTAAAAAGGAGCTATTTGGAATACTCAATGAAGGTCGCTTCAGAGGTCAATTAGATACAAAGCGCCTTTATTCGATTTCTAAGAATATCTCTATTTTGGCACCAGAGGATGGAGAAGCTGCAAAATTGGTTTCCATTGTAATGACAATGGCGCTTCTTTCTGACAAAAGCAGTAAAGATGATAGGGACCGTTGGAAGGCAGTGGAATCATCTTTAATTTTTGCAGAAAAATTAAATCCGAAAGATCCTGCAGTTCTTGAATTAAGGCTAGTGATTAAAAGTAACGGATTGACTGATTTAAATGCTCTATCGTCCGAACTGAGTCATCTTTCTAAAGAGAATAAAGAATTGGTCTCTTATTTTAATGCATATATTGCATGGAAAAAAGGAAATATAAGCCGTACAAAAATGTTATTGGAGTCAGCAATTGCCCTTCATCCAAAAGATCACAGATTTAAACAAACATTAGAAACTATCAAAAATGCGGTAGATTTGAATAAAGTACAGCCTTTTCGAGTTGATCTTACAGCTTATTTAAATGAGGAGGTTTAAAGTGAGAAAAATATCTAAGAAGTTGTTTTTTTTATTATTGGTTCTTTTTTCGGTCTCTTCTTTTGCGGAGAAAGGTCCAAAGCCAGACTTTCAGTCCTGGCTTGATTTAATGGGGAAAGGTAAACTGACTGATCGATTGCATCTCTTTTTACAATTCAACCCGAGATTTAGTCAGAATTTGTCTCGATTTGGTTTTCATTTAATGCGTGGAAGTCTAGATTATGATTTACCAAAGAATTTTCAAATTGGAGGTGGATATACTTGGGCTCAAAATCACTTAAAGCCAAAGACTAGTGACGATGAACAGAGACTGCATCAAGAAGTTACCCATCACGGAAAATGGGGGAATGTTTCTGTTACAAATAGAGCTCGAATGGAAGAACGTTTTTTTGAAGGACGTTCAGCATCTCATATGGTGGGACGTTTAAGATATCTTTCGCGTGTCCAGGTACCATTAGACTATATGGAAAATGTTTCTGCAGTGGCTTGGGATGAGGTTTGGTTTAATGTGAATTCAGTCGCTCAGGGTTCACAAGCAGGGTTCGATATGAACTGGGCTTTTATGGGGGTAAACCTCAAAGTTAACAAAGCAATCCAAATGGAAATGGGATACATGTTGGCTTATGTTCATCATAAAAAGAAACGAGATAATCTGAATCACGTTATGGTTCTCGCAATGAGCTTTAATTTTTAAAAACTACTTTGCCCCGCAAGGAGTGGAATATAGCAGTTTGTGAAAAATTTTTGTGAACAGAATTTATTTAGTTTGGTTCGAAGGAATGAACCGTTTTTGAAATTACTTTTTCATCTAAAGAATTTCGCTGTATTTTCTTGTACTCATCGATGGCTCAAAGAGAGGAGTCTTCTGGAGTATGTTGGTTTGGGGGAAAATTAAGAGTATTGAATGCTTGTTTCTAAGGGTTTGATTGGTAGCACCCACCACGGATCGGGTAGAGTCAGTTCTTCACGGTTAATGGTGGAGCCAGCCGGAATCGAACCGACGACATCCTGCTTGCAAAGCAGGTGCTCTACCAACTGAGCTATGGCCCCACAATCGTGATTCTGAAGACAACGTTCTACTGAAAGAAAGGGATCTTTTCAAGTCGCGAATGTCAGTATGTGAAAAAAAACGATTTATTTGTTAAGAGATTTGAATGCCTCAAATTATGAATCATGAAAATTATCAGTCCGGTATTTTAACTTCTGGAAATAGAGTTGCAGGAATTTCAAAAAATCCATTAAAATTAAATGGTTATACTATTTATGAGGTTGATTCGGAATCTTTGGTTTATTATTTTTATCAGGAATTTGATCATGTTGATGAAGCTTTAAGGGTTGTCAATGCTCGGTATTCTGGGTGGACCTGGAGTGATTTAGGGGGGTGTGGAGGATGCGGCGGGCAAGAAGAGTGTCCGCTGGGTCATGCTGTTTGTGAAAAAGATGGACATCTTAGTCATCGTTAAGGCTTTGTTTTTTGCCCTTTAATAAAAAATCCTCCTCCTCCTGAGAGTCGAATCATTTTTTCTTTTTTATCTTTTAGGAATTCATCAATGGCTTGGGTTGCACCAGGGCAAGTGGTGAATCCGTAGTCATCACAGACCAGAATTGCTCCTTTCGTCATTCTTGGATAAAAAAATTCGATACTGTCTTTGGTGGGTTGATAGATGTCTACATCAATATGAACAAAAGAAAAGGAGTGATTTTCAACTTCTTTAAACTTTTGAGGAATCCATCCTTTTAGAAGTGAGACTTTTTTAAAGCAACTTAAATTTTGGGTTGCAATTTTTTCTGAAATAGAAAGGTCATTTGTCTTCCAATAATTTCCATCGTTTTTTAAGGGTTCCGAGAGTCCTTCAAAAGAATCAAAGCCGTAATGTTTTTTTTCGAATGAACTGGTCTCATTAGCTTGGCAGATTAGATAAGAAGTCGATCCATTGAAAACACCACATTCGGCAGTATCCCCTTCGATTGAATCAACAAATCTCAAGAGTTCACTGACCATCCATTTACGGTCGAGGTTCATTTCATTGTCTGTCAGAAATTTTTCTAAGTAGGTATTAAATTTTTTATCTTTCCACCATTCCATTTGGGGCCACTTAAAACGATAATCGGGAACTAAGATTTTTCCTATTTTTGTAAGAAGTTCGAATCGAGCCGTTGGATCCCAAAAAAAGATGGTTTTGAGTAGAATTTTTAACATTTATTAATGTTAATCTTCGAATATTTAGTTTTCAACTTTTGATAAAATTGAATTTAAAACTCAAAATAAATTGAATACAATTACCTGAGATGTAAGAATAGATAGTTTTTATTGTCATATATTTGACTCGAGGGATAGTTTTGATAAAAAAAAAAGAATATTTGGAATCAAAAAAATTCCTTCAGTCATCTGCATTGGTTTCGGTCTTATCTCTTTTTGTTAGCTTTATAAATGTTTTTAGAGATTTTTTAATCGCATATTATTTTGGAAGCAGTCACCTTACAGACGCTTACTGGCTTGCATCTGTTGCCCCTATCTTTTTATTTAATGTATTCTCTTCAATTACTACAGTGGTTTTTGTTCCAATGTTTATTCAAGTTTCTCAAGATGGTTTGAAAAATTTATATAGTTTTTTCTTTCATATTTTTAAAAAAACAGTTTTCTTTATAAGTTTAATATCTGTAGCTGTTTCTTTAGTTTTTTTTAGTTATTTTTTTTGGAGTGAATCGTTTTCTGAAGTCACTTTTGTTATTTTTGCATTGCTACTTTTTGGATCTATTATTCAAACTCTTTCACATCTTTTTAAGTCCTTATTTCTTTCCAGAAGAAAGTATTTTAAAGGAAGTGTAAGTTCTTTTTTCAGCGCTTTAGTTACTGTAACGATACTTGTTTTTTTTCAAAATAAAATTGGAATTTATGCGATTCCTATAAGTTTTATTTTTTCTTATATATTTGAATTTTTTTTAGTGCTTTTTATTGCTTTTAGGGAGGGCGTTTTTTCTAATTTTAATAAAAATAATTTCCATAACAAAAAAATTGATTTAAGTACCAAAAAATTTATTATTAATACTTTTTTTGCGGTTTTATTTATGTATCTTGCTTTAACTGTTGATCAGTTAATGGCACGCTCCTTAGGAGATGGAGCCATCACTCTTCTAACGTATGGAAATAAAATGAGTCAATTTTTAATGGGTGTATTAGGTACAGGAATTGGCGTTGTTGCATTGTCAGAATTTAGTCTAAAACTTTCGAGTAAGGATTTTATTGCCGCTCAAAAGTTAATGAAAAAAATTTCTTTTTTTGTATTTTTACTTACTGTGCCTGTAGTTTTATTGGGTGTTGCCGTATCGGAACCGTTGCTGTCTTTTGTTTTTAAAAACTCTAAACTGACAGAATCAGATCTTTTGGTGGTTTCATCAATAAATCAAATTTATTTAATACAATTGATTCCATATTTAGTGAGTTTAGTTGGAGTTCGTTTCATTTATGCGACTAAAAAAATTCATTTAATAATGAAAATAGGTATCGTCAATCTCTTTACGAATATTCTTGGAAATCTCATCTTTATGAAATGGATTGGATTAGAAGGTATCGCTCTTTCTACCGTCATTGTATACTTAGTTTCAGGAATCTTAATCTTTTACTTTGTTAGTAGAATTGACTTTAATTTGGAGTGAGATGTGAATTTTAGTTCAAAAAAAGAAAATGAGCTTTGGGACTATTTTCAGCAAAATGATATTTCTGTTTTTTCCAATAATCATATGCGTCATGAGAAGCTAGTTGAATTTGCAAAGAAAGGCATGCCAACAAATTCGTCACTGCTAAACATTGGTGCGGGAGACGGGTATTTAGAGTCTTATGCATTAAAAAATGGATTTAGAGTATCGTCCTGCGATCCGTCTTCGAAAACAATGGAAATTTTAAAAGAAAAAAAAATTGATGCTAGAGTTGGATCAGCAGATCAAATTCCTTTTGAGGATGAGGTTTTTGATGTCGTGATCGCGACTGAAATTTTTGAGCATTTAACCGAAAAAGAATTCAAAAAAGCCTTAAAAGAGGTGAAGAGGGTTTTGAAACCAAATGGTTTGTTGGTGGGTACGGTTCCATTTCAGGAAAATCTTTCTGAGAATGAAGTTTATTGTCCACATTGTTCTAATCGATTTCATCGTTGGGGGCATTTTCAAACTTTTAAAGAAAGTGATATTTGTAATCTTTTGAGTTTAGACTTTACAAATATTTATACAGGTAAAAGAACTTATGTCATTTTTCGGGGGCGTAATTTTTTTGGTAAAATAAAGAGTTTAATTCGAAGTATTTTAGGACGACTTGGTTCTCCTATGGCTTATCCAAAAATTTTTTTTCATGCTCGGAGATCTTAAGTGGCTAAAATCTTTGTTCTTCACGTAATCACGGGATTAGGTGTTGGAGGAGCGGAACGATCTCTTCAAAAGCTTTTAAAAAAAGATTCAGAAAAATTTCGATTTTTAGTTTTGTCAATTGTACCAATTGGTAAGGTTGGAGTTGAGTTAATTAACTCTGGAATTGAAGTTGTTAGTTTAGATTTAAAGAAAAGTCGTCCAATTCCAAACTTTAAGAACTTTTTGTATGTTCTAAGGTTTAATCCAACGGTTATTCAAGGATGGTTAACGCATGGTAATTTGTTTTCATTATTTTTAAAAATATTTTTTTTAAAAAAATCTAAATTAATATGGAGCTTTAGACAGTCTCTCTATACTTATTCAGATTTTCAAAAATTAGAAAAATTTTTTCTTTTTATTTTGAAGAAACTTTCTTTTTATGTAGACGTTGCTACTTTTAATTCTCTTACTTCTATGGATCAGCATAAAAATTTTGGTTTTAAATTTAATAATATCAAAGTAATTCCAAATGGATTTAAAGAAAATCCATTAAGTTCTTTTATTGAAGATGAAGCGAGTAAGAAAAAAAAATTTACTGTAGGAACAGTGGCTCGATTTCATGAAGATAAAAATTATGAGTTTTTAGTAGATGTATGTTTGAAAGTTTTAGATTTTTTTGATGATATTGATTTTATGTTTGTGGGACGAGGAGTGGATTGGAATAATCCTTTTTTTCAAAAAAAAATTCCTCAAAATAGAGTTAAGAATTTTAATCTTATGGGCGAAAGTATGAATGTTCATAAGATTTATTCTCGTTTTAGTCTCTATGTTTCTGCATCTAAAACAGAGGCTTTTTCAAATTCAATAGGGGAAGCAATGCTCTCTTCCGTTCCTTGTGTTGTTACGGACGTGGGGGATTCTTCATTTCTATTGGGAGAAGGGGGAATTGTTGTTCCATCTGGAAGTTTAGAACAAATGCTGAATGCAATATTGACATTTTATAAAATGACTTCGGAAGATAGAAAGAAAATTGGTAATCAGGGACGGATAAGAATTAAAGAAAAATTTTCTTTAAAAAAAATGCAGGCCGATTTTTTTAATTTATATGAGGAAGATGCTCTATGTGCGGAATAAATGGCTTTTATTGTAAAGATTTATCTCGTGAATCTCAGATTGATTATATTAAAAAGATGAATTTAGCCATTAAGCATCGTGGACCAGATGGGGATGGTTTTCATTTAGAAAAAGATTTTGTTTTCGGTCATGTGCGTCTCTCTATCCTTGATCTTTCAATTGAAGGTAAACAGCCAATGTCTACCGATGATGGTCGTTTTAAAATTGTTTTCAATGGAGAAATTTATAATTTTAAAGAGATAAAAAGAGACCTTGAATTGAGTGGGGAAAGTTTTAATTCTGGGACAGACACTGAAGTACTTTTAAAGGCAATTCGACTCTGGGGGTTTGAAAACGCTATTCAAAGATCAATCGGTATGTTTGCAATAGCGTTATTAGACACTAAAGAGAATTTGGTTTATTTTGCAAGGGACAGAATGGGAGAAAAACCTCTTTATTATTGTTTGCAAGATGGATTTTTTGCTTTTTCTTCTGAAATAAAAGCGTTTCATGAACATCCGAAGTTTATCTCTGAAATAGATAGAGATTCTCTTGGTCTATACTTTCGTTATAGTTACATTCCATGTCCAAGAACTATATTTAAGAATGTTTATAAGTTGCCTCCGGGAAACTTAATGGTTTTTAATTTAAATCAAAATAAAATTACAGAAATTAGGCCATACTGGAAACTGAGAAAAGTACAGAACTTTCACAGTCAAATAGAGGAGTCTAAATTAATTTCTGAAGCTAATAACAGATTTGAGAGTATTGTTAGAAGACAGATGATTTCAGATGTACCTTTAGGTGCTTTTCTGTCTGGAGGAATTGATTCTTCACTTGTTGTTGCGGTTATGCAAAAAATTTCTTCAATTCCGATTAAAACTTTTACTATTGGTTTTGAAGATAAGGATTATGATGAATCAATTTATGCAAAAAAAGTAGCTAAATATTTGGGCACTGATCACACAGAGGTTATTTTTGGATCGAACGAAATTCTGGAAACGATACCGGATTTAAGTACTGTCTATGATGAACCTTTTGCGGATTCATCTCAAATACCAACTTTAATGTTGTCGAGAATTACTCGAAATCAAGTAAAGGTAAGTTTATCAGGAGATGGGGGAGATGAGCTTTTTTGTGGATACACTCGCTATGATTGGACTATGAAGCTTTGGAGACTAATTTCTAAATTTCCTTATCCTCTTCGGGTTTTTGCTGGACATTTGATTCAGGTTTTTCCAGAGAAAATGTACAATCACTTGTATCACTACTTCATTTCATTTTTTTCTGATCCCAGACCCTTTAAGGATTTTGGGAGTAAGTGTCATCGTGGTGCTTATGCTTTACGTTCTAAAGATTTCTGTGAACTTTATGATGCTATTTTAGTTCATTGGAATCAACCATCAGTCGTTTTGGGGGCAAATCTTAAAAGAAATTTTTTATTACTTGAAAACTGTAATACTGAAAAATTAAATTTATACGAAAAGATGATGTATACAGATTCGGCTACTTACCTTCCTGATGATCTACTGGTTAAGGTGGATCGATCAAGTATGTCCACTAGTTTAGAGACAAGAGCTCCTTTTTTAGATGAGCAATGGGTGTCTTGGGTTTGGGGTTTAACTATTGAGCAACGAAAAATGAATAGTCAACCTAAGGGGCTATTGAAGGAAATGCTTTCAACTCAGGTTCCTTCTTCCCTTTTTGAAAGACCAAAGAAGGGATTTGGCGTTCCTTTAGGAAAGTGGTTAAAAACAGATTTATCGGATTGGGTGGTAGAATTATTAAATTCTGAGAAGATTAAAACACAGGGAATTTTAAACGTCGATGAAGTAATTAAAGTGAGAGATGAACATCTTAGTGGAGAAAAAAATTGGGAGTATCACCTGTGGGACTTACTTATGTTTCAAAGCTGGTTTCAAAGATGGGGTTCTTAGGTTCTCGGAAAATGAATCTGATAAGCTTTGAGTTTTGTATAAAGGTGTGATCGGTCCATTCCTACTTCTAGAGCCATTTTACTAATGTTTCCTTTTGATTTCTCGTAAGCATGGTATAAGAAATTTTTCTCAAAATTTTCGACTTCTTCGTAAAAATTCTTACCAGTTTTATCTCGGTTTGGAGAGGGAGTAATATTTCGAATATGTGGAGGAAGGTCTGCAGGCTGGACCTCAGTAGATTCACACATCGTTGTCAGATAGTTTATTAAGTTTGAAAGTTCTCTGACATTTCCAGGCCAAGAGTATAGCTTCAGAATTTCTAGTGTTTCTTCTGTTACATTAAATTTTTTTCCTGAATGATCATATTTTTTTAAAAAATGATTTAAAAGAAGTGGGATGTCTTCAGGTCTTTCTGAGAGAGATGGGACTTGAATGGGGATAACATTAAGGCGTTGTAATAAATCTTCCTTAAATAGTCCTTTTGAAACCATTTCAAAAAGGTTTTGATTGGTGGCGCAAATGACTTGAAACTCTAGTGGAATTGTTTTGTTTGATCCGATCCTTGAAATTTCTTTTTCTTCAAGAACTCTAAGTAGTTTTGATTGAATTTCTAGAGGCATATTTGCAATTTCGTCAAAATAAACAATTCCTCCATTTGCTTCTTCAAATATTCCTCGTCTTAAGTCTTTTGCATCTGTAAACGCACCTTTTTCATGTCCAAAAAGGAGGCTTTCTGCCATAGAGCTTTGAATAGTGGAAGAGTCTACAGCAATAAATGGGGCTAGGCTTCCGTCCTCATGAGTCCAACGCAGCTGTCGTGCAATAATTTCTTTTCCAGAACCGGTTTTTCCGTGAATGATTACATTTGGCTTAGTTTTTTTTATTTTTTCAATGTCTAATTTAATTTTAAGTATTGTTTTTGATTGGCCAATAAAACGATGTTTGGTTGAGTGAGTGTGCCGTAATTCAAAAGAGACTTGTTGGTTACGTTCTTTTAACTTTGCGTGGTTTAAATTTTTAGAAAGGGTGTGGATTAGGTCGTCAGGTTCAAAGTCCTTTGCGACGTAGTCATGTGCGCCTTTTAAAATCGCAGTTTTGACGGTGTCCACGTCTGTGTTTCCACTACTCATTACGATAAGTATTTCTGGGTATTGCTCTCTCAGTACAGAGATGAATTCAATTCCTTCAGTTGGTGTACGCATTTGTACGTCCAAGAGGATGAGATCTATTCTTTTTTTCTTTAAAATTATTTTTGCTTCATCTGTATGAAATGCAGAGTGAGATTCGTAGTGGTTTTTAAGAACCTGTTTAACCGCCATATGAAAGAGTTCATCATCATCAATAATTAAAACTTGTGGCTTTGTGCTTCTCATAACGAAGCGCACTATACCGAAAAAAGAGAAACACGTCTAGCAGGTGACAAACTTTGTTATTTTGTGGGGAGGTGCCTACAGGGCTGTGGTGAAATGCAAACAAAGAAATAGGTTTTGTGCATTAGTTTTGACTTCAAACTGGTTCGAAGTTTGCTTAAGGGAGCTGAGAGAGAGGAGAATTTTTTATATGATTCTTAAGAACCGTGAATCAGTGCGAATTGCTAAAAATAACCCAGTTAACGTTCTCTTGTTGGGACCTACTGGTACGGGCAAAACTACACTTGCGAAAGAAATTCATTACGGTAGTTCAAGAAGAACTAAGCCATTTGTAGTTGTGAATTTGGCTACATTACATGAGGGGACCATTGAATCTGAACTTTTTGGCCATGAAAAAGGTGCGTTTACTGGTGCTCAAGGGAAAAGAATTGGGAAACTGGAGTGTGCTCAGGGTGGAACAGTTTTTTTAGATGAAATTGGTGATTTAAGTTTAGCTTTGCA
>PBMP01000039.1 GCA_002722705.1 Pseudobdellovibrionaceae bacterium
TTTCCAATATGCAATTTCTTGATTTTTTATTTTTAGATTTTTATTCATTCCAAAAATCAAAATAAAATCTGGATCAAGTGAGACCACTCTTTCAAGAGAGGGTCGAATATAACTATGAGTACTTTTAAAAATTGATTCAATTCCAATAAAAGAAAGCAATTCCCCCAAAAAACTATTTTTCGTCATCGCAATCAAAGGAGAAAAACCCACTTGAATAAGTCCCTTTTTCTTTTTCGATTCATTTCTTTTTTGAAACGATTGAACGGCCTTATTTATCTTTTCAATCCAAACAGAAGCGATTTTTTCTTTTTTTAACAATTTACCTAATAAAGAATAAGAATGATTTAATTCTTTTACGGTATTTATATCTAAAATAAATACCGTAAAACCCAGTGACTCCAGTTTTTGGATTTGCTTTCTTGGATTACCTTGCCGCGTTCCAATAATCAAATCTGGTTTTAGCTGCACTATTCGCTCTAAACTTAGCGAGGAGTAAGATCCAACTTTCGCTTTCTTTAAAAGAGGGCGCGGAAAGTTCGTATACTCAACCACTCCTACAATTGAACCTAAATTGTTCTCTAACAAATCACAAACTTGCTCTGCAATTCCAGGGGTAAGAGTAATAATTCGTTTATATTCTTTTTCTTCAAAACTTTTTCCACGAGAATCCAGAACATCACAAAGTCCCGTAGTACCTATAAAAAAAATAAAAAAACAAAAAAATTTAATCATTTTTATTTTGAATTTTTTTTAACCTCAAAACTAAAACAACAGTAGCAATTAAGAATACAATAATAGAGATAAACTGACTGGTAGAAAGAACATTATCAATGACAAACCCTCTGACTAAATCTCCCCTATAAATTTCAATAATACTTCGAATAATCGGGTATCCCATGAAATAGGTGAGAACAACTTGTCCATCAAATTTCTTCCTCCGATAAGTCCAAACCATAAAGAGAAAAAACACAAAAAGAGAAAAAGAAGAATAAATTTGAGTAGGATGTAAATTAATTCCTCTCATCTTTTCATCTACTAAACCTGAAAAAAGCTGTATCCCATAATCGGTATGAGTCTCTTTTCCGTAACAACACCCGGCAGCTAAACAGCCCATTCTTCCAAAAGCTTGAGCAATCACGACACCTGGTACAAAAGCATCCATGGTCTTCCAAAAAGGGAGTCTATACTTTCGAATATACCAAACTGCAAAAGGTGTGGCGGTCAAAGGTCCGCCATAAAAAACAAGCCCTCCCTGCCATACTTTAAAAATATCTAAAGGATGGGCAAGATAGTAATCTAATTGAGTAATTACAAAAAGGACGCGAGTTCCAATAAAACCAACAAGCAGTACCCAAAAAGCAAGATCTACATCTCGATCTTCTGGAATACCAGTACCTCGCAACAGTCTTCTACAAACTGCAATTCCAGTTAAAAAACCCATCGCTATTAAAAAACCATACGTGTGGATTGGAATGGGCCCTAAATGAAAAAGAACAGGATACATCTATGATTCCTTTCCGGAAGCGTTTTCATTTTGAAAAAGGTCCAAAAACATTAAAGAAACCCCGACTACAATGGCAATATCCGCCACATTAAAAGCAGGCCAATGATAGACTTCTTTCCAATGAAAATCTAAAAAATCAACCACATACCCATAAAGCATTCGATCGATCAAATTATTTCCTACTGCGCCTGCTAAAATCAAAGAATAAGAAACAGCTGCTCGAATTTGCCCTGACTCTAATTTATAAAAAAGATATGAAATCATAATGAGTGCTAAAATTGGAACAAACACGAAAAAAGGGCCTCGCACCGAAGGGTCAACTCCAGCCATAAAACCAAAAGCAGCGCCATAATTTCGAACATAAGTAAGATTAAAATAAGACGTTATAATTTCAATAGATTCCCCTACTCGAAAGTGCTCAATCACTGAAAGCTTTGTCCACTGATCAATGAGCACCACTAATGGAGAAATTCCTAATAAGAGCTTATATTTTGTCTTCATTCCACTACACTAAACTAAAGTTTCAAAAAAATCACCAAGAGGATGCCCACATGACAATTCCTTCACTCACTCGTTCAGCAAGTTTTGAATTTTTTCTTTTAATTTGAGCAAAATCTTCTGCTGGCCATACCGTCAAATCAATTTTTTTACCCAGTGGATGCGAAGTTACTATTTTTGTCACTTCTTCAACCTCATCAGCCACAACAAAAAGATCATACGTGCTTTCGGTATGATCATCTCCATGAGCTCGATCTCCATATAAAACACCTCTCTTAGAGAGAGGTCCCACCATCTGATTCAAACTCTCCAAATCACAAATTGAACAAAGTTTTTTAAGAAGCTGAACCACGGTATTTTCATTTTGAAGAATGACTTCTCGGTTGTCATTTACAAAACTGACTAAACCCATTTCAGCCATTTCTCTGAGCATTTTAGTTATTCCTTCTGCTCCACCAAGACCTCTTACTCCTTTTAATTTCCCTGCAATGATTCGAACAGACTGTGGTGTTGTTGGCTCAGTCATCAGAGCTCGCAATAACCGCTGCTGTGGGGATGAAAATAATAGACATTCTAACGAATTTTTACCTCTAGATCGTGACATAACTAATGACTCCTTACGAAAGGGTTACTTCCTTACAAGGCTCTCTCAACCTTGTTTTTTTTATAAACAGCCACACTTTTAAATAAACGAATCCCTTAGAAACAGACTCGAATCTATATAGCTATTTTTAAGAACGATAATGAAAACAAACGTACGTCCAATGCACGTCAGTATTCAAAAGTCATTCCAATTTATTTAAGGGGTCTTTTTTTAGATGATGAGATCGTCAAAACTATCCAAAAACTTTTGGACAAAATAAACACAACATGTTCTCTCTTTCATGTTGCTGAATCGACTCTCTCTTCCAATTCTCGACTCCCGCTCTCTTACTGCGATGCGTTATATCAGCGGTTTTTCAAAAGTGCAAATGATAATAAAAAATTTAAAATTTGATCTTAAGAGTTGGTTAGTTTTTTACCTTTTCCTCGAAGAGAAATTGTTCCGATCGCAAGAAATAAAACAAGAAGACCAACCCCTTGCTGGACTGTAAGAATTTCTTTAAAAAACAACAATCCCCATAAAATAGTAAATGCATTCCCCATCAAACTCATTACTGAGCAAATAGGAGCTGGCGCATACGTATATGCCATTGTTAAACCCAGCTGACCTAAAGTTGCAAAAATACCAATTCCAAACAAACCAGCCCAAACTTCGGGATCAGAAATGGGCTGATAGTCTATCCACGCTATAGGAGCAGAGAATAAAGTAATCACCACTAAAAAGTAAAACATCAACACCTCAGGTTTTACTGTTGCTGTTGCTGCTCTCACTGCAGTTAAAGCTATTCCTAAAAAAACTCCGGAGCAAAACATCACCCCTAAAACCCAAAAAGGAACGACTGAACTGACGTGTGAAAAGTCTGGATTAATCGCTAGAAATAATCCAAAAATCGAAAGCCCCATCCAAAAAAGAGTTTCTCTAGAAACCAATTCCCGAGCGAGTAAACGAGAAACTACTAAAACATAAATTGGATTTAAAAGAGCTAGAGTGGCCACCATAGAGACAGGAATATGACGAGTGGCTGTAAAAAAACAAACTAAGGCCATTAAGCCTGAAATACTGCGAATTAAAATTAATCCCCAATAAGAGGTGCGAATAGAGACTCGTCGATAAAGCAAAAAAAGACTCACGAACGCAACATTGACCCATCCTCTAAAAAATATCTGCATCGAAAGCGGAACGTGTTCCCCCATTCCCTTCACCGTTGCAAACATAAGAGAAAAGCAAAATGAATTTAAAAGGCTCCATAAAAAAGCACGAAAAAGATGATCCGCCTGAACTCGCTGTTCAGCGGCATCCGTGAATATCTTCATAAAAACTATCGTTTTTTTGAATTATTTGTAGGAGGAGGAGAACCTTTTTTATGTCGATGAACAATTAAGCCATGGGTAGGATCATAAGGAGAAACTCCCACGGTTACAGGGTCTCCTTCAATCACTCGAATATGAAACTTTCTCATTCTTCCGGAAAGCTTAGCTTGAATCTCCTGACCACTATCCAATTTTATCTTAAATAGTCCTCCAGAAAGAACTTCTGTTACAACACCTTCTAATTGTGCAAGATCATCTCTAGCCAAACGAATACCCTTCCTCAAAAAAGATTATTTTCAGTTCATAACATGGGCCACATCAATTCCAGAGAAAAATCGTAGCCCCTAAAGTCAAATTTATTGAGAAGAAAGTCCCCATTTTTTCAAAATTTCTTGCTCTTCATCTGAATTCGAAATTTTTTTAAATCGAGCTCCCCTACGTCCTCTCACCCGAGTTTCACACTCAGACCAGGTGGTATGCTTTTGAAGCTGACCCTCAATGTAACTCAAGTAATAAGGTTTGATTTTTTTTGGGGGGTCAACCTTTTCTAAATCGACCGAATAATCAGAGTACAATCCATGAAATAATGAACAATTTTCATCCTTTGAAAAGGCAACCGCTATTCTATCTGCTCTTTCATTTCCTGGAACCCCTAAATGCCCAGGAACATAGGTCCACATGACTTTTATTTTCTGATTCATTTCATCAATTAATTCCCACAGATCTTGATTTTTTACAGGAGCTCCATCTCGTGTTTTCCACTGATTCTTTTTCCAGCCGTGAATCCATTGCATGACTCCATTAATCAAATACTTTGAATCCGTACGAACTTCCAAATGAGTCACATTTTGGCCTTTAGCAAAACGCAAGCCTTCAAGTGCAGCTCGCATTTCCATTCGGTTGTTTGTCGTTTGAGGTACTCCTCCGCCTAACTCCGAAACTTCATTAGATTTCTGATTCCAAAAAAGGGCACCCCAACCTCCTGGACCAGGATTTCCCGACGCAGCACCATCTGTATAAATAAGTGCAGAAACCACGATTTGTGACATAGTTGTGACATTTCCTCTCAACAAAAGAGCTATATGAAGAATATGGATTTAGACAAGCTCTATGTGATTCACCTGCCTAAAAATGAAGGCTCAAAGGATTTTGCCCAGTGGGCTGCTCTTATCCAAAAACAACACTCTCAGTCATTTTTCACAGAAA
Source organism: Pseudobdellovibrionaceae bacterium (assembly GCA_002722705.1). Taxonomy (GTDB): domain Bacteria; phylum Bdellovibrionota; class UBA1018; order UBA1018; family UBA6935; genus UBA6935. The sequence goes on from PBMP01000039.1 coordinate 5,123, forward strand.
CCTGTCAACGCTACTTGTGGGTTATTCATTCAAATTCACCCATCATAGAGTCCGAACTTCCTGTCGAAATCTTATCTAAAAATGATGCCTATCAATTTTTACTCGAACTGACCACAGGTCTTAAAAGTGAAATTGCAGGAGAAACGGACATCTTCGGACAATACAAAAAATCCTGGGGTGAATACGAATCTCAATACGAACCAGAAAAAGCACTTCGAACACTCATGCAAAAACTCTTTGCAGACACGAAAGAAATTCGATCACGATATATCCAGCGAATCGGAGGATCTTCGTATGGAACCTTAGCTCGAATGGCGCTTCAAATCCAACCCGCAGACTCATGCTTACTCTTAGGTGCAGGTAAACTTGCTCACTCTGTAAGTCCTTTTTTAAATGGAAAAGAACTTTATGTTTGGAATAGGAATTCAGAGCGCCTCCAAAAATTAATTACACATCTTCATTCCCACCCACGTTTTGAAACAAAAATTACAGAAGTACCGACAAACGACCTTCCTGAATTGATCAAGAGGGTAAATAAAATAGTTATATGCATCCCGACTTCTGAAAATGACTCAAAATGGATTCAATTAGTAAATAAAGAAAACCCAAACGCTTCTCTTTTGCACCTTGGATGCCTTAGAAATGAAAGCGAGATTTGGAAAAAGATAAAAAATTTTCAGTGTCTCACAGATTTGTTTGATTTAGAAAAATCACAAACAAAAAAACGATGGTTTCAAATTGAACGAGCACGAACGGCATGCAGAGCTCGTTCATGGCATCGATCTTTTCGGGCTCCAAAAAGAATGAACTCTGAAGACACTCATGTCCTTACCTTAGGAACACGGAAATCAAAATTAGCTTGGGCACAAAGCACTTGGGTTGCCCAAGAGATTGAAAAAAAAAACCCTCAAGTCAAAGTCGAACTTCATGGAATTGTGACTCGAGGAGATCAAATTCTCGATCGACCACTCAGTCAAATTGATGGAAAAGAATTCTTTGTCAAAGAAGTAGACGATGCACTTTTATCAAAAAAAGTAGACCTCACTGTACATTCATTAAAAGACCTCAGTACAGAAAGACCGCAGGGAATTGTCACAGGAGCATACCCTGAAAGAGAAGCCCCTCATGATGTGATTATTTTTCATGAACGAGTTCTCCATCGCCTTAAAAAAAAACTTCCTATCCGAATAGGCACTTCGTCACCTCGAAGATTACAAAATATTCCATCTTTCTTAGAAAAAGCACTTCCTCAATATGAGTCAGCTCCAGTTTTAGAATTTAAATCGATCCGAGGGAATGTAAATACACGAATACAAAAAATACACACCCCATCTGAGGAGCTTGATGGGGTCGTCTTAGCAATGGCAGGATTGAATCGGCTTTATCAAGATTTAGAAGGAAAAAAAGTGCTAGATTCACTTCTCAAACAAACTCTTTTTATGATTATTCCTCTTTCCCTTAATCCAACTGCTCCAGGACAAGGAATTTTATGTGTTGAGTGCAGGAATGAAGATACCGAAGTAAAAAAAATTCTTTCTACACTCCATAGTCCTTTATCTGAAAAATCGGTTCAAAAAGAAAGAGCCCAACTTAAAAAGTATGGTGGTGGCTGCCATCAACGCTTTGGATCAACTCTTCTTTCTGTAGGTTCAAACGATTGGCTAAGAACTTATGGTGCAACTGAATCTGGTATTCCACTAGACGAATATGACGGTATTGAAAAACCTGATGTTACACATCCATGGATTTCTAATTCACAGTGCTTTAAAAAAGAAATTTTTCCGATCTCAATTGAAACAAACTCTGTTTTCTTATGTCATTCTCAAACTTTAAAAAGCTTTACACACCCTCCTAAGCATTTATGGACTGCTGGAACAAAAACTTGGTTTGCAGCTGCAAAAAAAGGTTTTTGGGTAGAAGGATGTGCGGATGGTTTTGGAATGTCCCACTTGTCATTTTTAAGAAATGCTTCGTGGACGAAAGTTCCACCAATCATCGAATGGGAAATTTTAACTCATGAGTCTGCAGTATCATCATGGGACCATCCTCAAGTAAAAAGCACCTATCGATTGATTCCTTTAGAAATAGATTCTCAATCGATAAACTCTTTAAAAAAATATGATGGCATTTACTGGCAAAGCTCTGAACACTACACCCATTTAAAAGACTATATTTCTACGGAGTGTAAACACTTCTGTGGGCCAGGGAAAACAAAGGATGAACTTCTAAAAATGGGAATTGTAGCCAAAATCTACCCATCTCCCCAAATTTGGAAAAACATCATTAACACATAGGAATTGAAATGACTTTTTCATTATCAGAATCTGAAAATTTGTTTAAAGAATCAAAAAGATGGTCTCCAGGAGGGGTTCACTCCCCTGTGCGAGCCTTTAAAGGAGTGGGTGGAACCCCCCCCTTTATTCAAAAAAGCCAAGGATCAAAAATTTTTGACGTTGATGGAAACGAATATATTGATTTTTGTATGTCTTGGGGACCTTTAATTCTAGGTCATCGAAATCAAGCCGTCGAAGAATCGATCATTGAAGCCATTCATAAAGGTTGGTCTTATGGAACTGCAGAGCCTTACTCTCTTAAGCTTGCTCATTTTTTAACAAAAAAACTTCCTTTTATTGAACAAATCAGGTTCGTCAATTCAGGAACAGAAGCAGTCATGTCAGCTCTTCGACTCGCTAGAGCTTTTACTCAAAAAGATAAAATTATAAAATTCATCGGTTGTTACCACGGTCATGTAGACTCAATGCTCGTGCAAGCAGGTTCTGGACTTGCAGAAATGGCGGTTCCTGATAGTGCTGGAATTTCAAAGGCTACTGCTTCTCAAACCATTGCACTTCCTCTTAATTCAGAAGAGGCTGTTGAACAAGCGTTTCAACGATACGGAAATGAAATCGCAGCGGTCATCATTGAACCCCTTCCAGCAAACAATGGACTTCTTCCCCAAAGAAAAGAATTTTTAGAATACCTAAGAAAAGTAACTTTAAAAAACAAAGCTCTTTTAATTTTTGATGAAGTCATTTCTGGATTTAGAGTTGAATTTGGTGGTATGACGGAAAAACTTGGAATTACTCCTGATCTAGTCACTTATGGAAAAATTATTGGCGGAGGATTTCCTGTCGGAGCATATGGTGGTCGCGCAGACCTCTTAAAAATGATTGCTCCTGAAGGTCCTGTGTATCAAGCTGGTACACTGAGCGCTAATCCTGTAGCAATGCAAGCAGGACTCGTTACACTACAAGAGCTAGACCGATTGAATCCGTATAACGAACTTGAGCAAAAAACGAAAAATATTGCTAAAAGCATTCAAAATTTAAATATTAAAAACAACATAAAAACTTATACAGAAACACAAGGCTCATTATTTTGGACTGCTTTTTCAACTCATCCATTAACTGGCCCTATCCGTTCAGTCGATCAAATTCCAAAAGAACAAGCTGATTTATTCAAAAAAATATATCATTCAATACTATCCCAAGGAATTTACCTCGCTCCGAGCGCTTACGAAGTAGGCTTCCTATCTACAGCACATAGTCAACAAGACATTGATGCTCTCACAAATTCATTTACATCAGCTTTTATATGACTGGGTTTAAAAAAACAGAATTTGAACATTCTTTTCGAAATTATTCTTTATGGTTTTTACTTCATTCTCTTTGGGCCGGACTCATTCTAATTTTAGTTTTTTGGTGGTACCAATTATTAAAAAATCAATCACTAGAAATATTTCAATTAAAAATTCAACTCGGAATTGAAAAATCAATTGCAAAAACATCTCTTTTTCAATTTGAAAATATGATCTTTTGGGAAACGATTAGCTTTACATTAATTCTATTTTTCTTAGTGAGTTTAGGTTTCTTTATCTTTTTAAAAGATTACCGAAGAAGAAGCCTTTTTCACACTTTTCTACTTGGATTAACTCACGAACTCAAAACTCCACTCACTGGAATCCGTCTACAAATGGAGGCTTTAAAAGAAGATTATCCAGAGGAAGTTTTAATCGATCGCCTTCAAACAGACCTCAATAGGCTTGAATCGCAGGTTCTTAAAACACTCCAATTAAGTCGAATTTTTTCTGAATCAAAAAACGCAGAAAAAATCGAAATAACCTCTACTTTAAAGCGATGGGCAAAAAATAAAAAAATTCAAATTACAGGAATAGCCGAAAGCATTTATTTTTCTGAACTTTCTTTTGATCTGATTTTATCAATTCTCTATGATAATTCTAAACGTCATTCAAAGTCACAAAAATTAGAAATTAAAATCGACCTTGATTCGAACTCCAAATATCAGTTTTTAACTTTTACAGATAATGGAAAAGGTTCTGATCTTTCTCCGAAAGAAATCACTCGACTTTTTAATAAAGGAAAAACTTCCTCAGGAACTGGAATTGGGCTATATCTCGTGAAACGATTAGTAGAGGAAGCAGGAGGAGCGGTTGACATTATTCCTCGACCTCACTTCAGTGTAAAAATAAAGTTAAAAAAGGCTTAATTCATGAGTTTAGTTGGAAAAAGAATATTACTTGTTGAAGATGAGATCACTCTTGGAGAAACTCTCTTTGAAAGACTCACGAAAGAAAACGCTGATGTTCATTGGACAAAAACTTCAAGTGACAGCAAACAATCTCTTCTAGAATTTCATTACGACATTATTTTACTTGATGTTGGACTCCCTGACGAAAATGGTTATGAACTTGCGATGTGGATAAAAGAACAGTCCATTCAAACTCCTCTTGTCTTTGTCACAGCCTTTGACGAACCAGAACAAAGAGTACATGGCTTAGAACTCGGAGCAAAAGACTACCTTTCTAAACCTTTCCAAATTAAAGAACTTTTAATTCGAATTCAAAATATTTTATCTCCACAGGCATTCAATCAATCTATTCAGATTGGTGATTTAATCATTGATTTTGAACAATTTTTAATTAAAAGAAATAAAAAAAACCATACACTCACACCAAAAGAATCTGAAATACTTCGATTTTTATTTCTAAATAGAAATCGAGTTGTATCAAGAGAAGAAATGCTCAACACGATATGGAAAGATGATCAATTAGAATCTAATCGTACGATAGACAATTTTATCGGAAGATTAAGAAAGTATATAGAAAAAGAACCAAACCAACCCGAAATATTAGTGAGTATCCGAGGAGTCGGATATCAGTTTCGAATTAAGGAAAAATCATGAGTTTACTAATCGACGCATTAAAAAGAAAAAATAAAAACCGGCCTCCAGTATGGATGATGAGACAAGCGGGAAGGTATCATGACCATTATCAAGAAATGAAAAAAAAATACTCTTTCATTGAACTATGCAAAACTCCGGAGGCCGCTTGTGAAACAACAATGGGACCTATTCGAGATTTTGATTTTGATGCAGCTATTTTGTTTTCAGATATTTTATTTCCACTTGAAGTGATGGGAATGGGTTTAGAATATTCTCCAGGTCCCAAACTCAGTTTTCACCTAGATTCTAAAGAAAAAATTGAATCATTAAATATTGATCCAGAGGGTGCAAAGAAATTATCTTTTCAATCGGAAGCATTAAAATTAATTCGATCACAGCTCCCATCAGAAAAAGGACTCATCGGATTTGTAGGAGCACCACTGACTCTTTATTTTTATGCCGCTGTTGGAAGCCATAAAGGCGATTTAACTCTTGCCAAAGATGGAGTGACCAATGGTCAATGGGAGCTTTTTCATTCTAAACTTTATCAGTTACTCCTAGATAACATGCTTTTACAAGCTCGAGCAGGAGCTGAAGCAATTGCTCTTTTTGACACTTGTGGTGGAGAAATTTCATTTGATCATTATCAACATGCAGTTGTCCCATTACTTAAAGAACTCCTTACATCATTCAAAAAACAAGCGCCCAATACTCCAATCATTTATTATTCAAAAAAAACAACTAAAAATCATTGGAAAACATTAGTTGATCTTCCGATAGAATGCATTGGAGTTGACTGGAATACACCGATCACGGAAGTGCTTGAAGAATTCGGAGATCGATTTGCAATTCAAGGAAATTTTGATCCAAACGATTTCTTTTTAGATACGAATCAATTTAATGAAAAATTACTCCATTATTTTGAAGAAATAAAAAAATTACCAGCAACAAAAAGAGAAGGATGGATCTGTGGGCTCGGACATGGTGTCTTACCTAAAACTCCACAAGAGCATGTGAAAAAATTCGTAGTCCTTCAAAAGGAAATTTTTGGCTAAGCGGCAATTTCATAACTTTTCATTTCATCAAAAATTTCAGTTGGAATTAAAGATGCCACAAGATCATCAAATTCACTAAAAGGAAGACCACTATTTCTTGCTTCTTTACGAATTTTAAAGAGAAGGTCTCCAAGGCGATCAAGTTCAACTTTATGTCCTTCGTGGTGACACTCTAAGTATGCTTCTCGAATATTATTTGAAAACTGGTTCTTCAATGTTTCGATAAAATCTTCGCGATCCATATAATGCCTCATCTTTCACCGAGAGATAACAAAACCTAGTTTACGTGAAAATCGACCTGATCAAAATGTGTCTAAAATGAAACACAGATAGTTTTAATTTTTTTTAAATTACAAATAGTTATAAAGCTTTGTTACTTTTCACAGATCGGTTGTTCTAAAATTTTCATTCGTGACCGCTTAATATGGTTATTCACACGTACTTTCATTGTACAAATACGACCATCAAGAAGAGAAAAACGAGTCCAATAAACCGCTTTATGTCGAGAAGAGCATTGAAACATAGGTTCATTTTGAGGACCTCGGCCTGCACAAGAATCAGTTCCTCGTCCATAAATCAAATCTAAAAAACCAGGATAGTATTTGACCATTTCTAATTCAAGATCAGAAAAATGCTCAAATTCAGCCGTTTCAACAAGATAGTTTTCAACTGTTTCAATTGCAGGAATTGGAAGAACCCCTGATTGACACTGACAGGCCCAGATTTTAGAAATAACAAAAGTAGAACTCACCAGGACTGCAAAAAAAAGTCGACTCATTATAAAAATCTCCGTGCCCCACTTTTAACATCATGCATTAAATAATTCAATTCCGTAAATTTTCCTCTAATTGATTTTAACCATATGAAATTAATGAACTTTTTATCAGAAGAGAAATCAAAAAAGTCCTCCTTGTTCATTTGCCGACATCGATTCTTTCATTAGAAATCATACTCTTCCTCATTTAATGGTTTACAGACAATCAGCTCCCATGAAAAAAATTAGAAAACTTTTATGAATGAGCAAAATGATGAAATTTAATCCCAATGACGCAGCTAATGACCACGATGGAATTTTTGGATTACCTTTTCAAAAAAAAGACTCTGAACTGATTTTATTTTCCGTTCCTTGGGAAGCAACGACCTCATACGGAGGGGGCACATCGGGTGGACCTGAAGCTATTTTAAAGGCAAGTCACCAAGTTGATCTCTTTCATCCTACAGTCAATAAACCATATGAACCGGGAATCTATTTTCATGAAATTGATTCACAAATAAAGGAATGGAATAAAACTGCAAAAGCAAGCGCCGAAACTTACCGAAAAACAAAAAAAGACTCTGAAAAAAATAAGGTCAATCAACTCAGTCAACAGATCAATCAAAAAGTTAAAAATACAACTCTTGATCTTTTGAAAAATGGTCATGGGGTAGGTCTGATCGGCGGCGATCATTCTACTCCTTATGGATTCATTGAAGCACTGGGAGAAATCTATAATCATTTTGGAATTCTTCATATCGACGCACATTCTGATACTCGAAAATCTTATGAGGGTTTTACTCATTCTCATGCATCAATTATGTATAATGTTTTAGAAAATATTTCTTCTGTTACTCAAATCACTCAAGTTGGAATTCGTGACTTTTGTGAGGAAGAATGGGACTACAACCAAACACGAAACGTAAGCTCATTTTTTGATCACGAACTTAAGAAAAATAAATATAAAGGTCTCTCGTGGCTTAATCAATGCCAGCAAATTATTCAAACACTTCCTGAAAATGTCTATATTTCATTTGATATAGACGGATTAGACCCAAAACTTTGTCCGTCAACAGGAACACCGGTTCCTGGAGGACTTGAGTTTCAAGAAGCCTCTTTTTTAATTGAACAAATTGCAAAAACTAAAAAAATAATTGGATTTGATCTTAACGAAGTATGTCCACACCCTGAAAATGAATGGGATGCAAATGTGGGAGCACGTATGCTGTACTCTCTCTGTGCTTATTTTTTTGCCTCACAAAAAAAATGTGACTGGAACTAAATTTCTGATTCTCTCAATTGTGCTTCAATTTCTTCTTTTGTAAAAAGCTTTCCTTTTCCAATTCCCGGACAATAGGACTTCACTTCTTGATTCCATGTTTTTGAATTCATGTTTTCTGGCCAAAAAGGCCACGTTCTACATTGATCAGGACGTCCTTCATAGATTTCACAACGGTTCAAATTCAAAAAGCGACAATCCCCAGAAGTTTCTTTCAAATGAAAATGACCATCAGTCTTAGAACAATATTTTCGAGTAAAGACCGAAGTATTCAAACCTAAGACTCGAGCCATTCTTTTTCGATCTTTTAACGTAAGATAGACAAACCCATAAGATCCACGAGATGTACAACACTTACCTGAGCCCTGACATTCAAAACGAAGTCCATCTTTATAGAAATTTTTACTCATTTTTTTCTCCGAAAATTTGATCTGCTTTTTTTGCAAATTCAAAATCTTTTTCACTGAGGCCATCACAATCGTGGGTAATAAGAGTCACTTTCACTTTATTCCAAGAAATAAATAAATCGGGATGATGCTGAACTTCTTCAGCATACTTCGCCAAACGATTGATAAAATTTATTGATTCTAAGAAATTCTTTAATAAATACGTTTTTTGAATTTCACCACCAGGGGTTATATGCCATTCAATTAACTCTTTAAGTTGCTGTTTTACTTGCTCTTCTGAAAATTTCATACAAAAAGTCCATCAATTTTTTAGGATGATTTCAAGATATTTCAAAAAAAAGTTTTATCATTCCTTTCTGGTAATTTCTGACTAAATTCGTTAAGGTCCCGCCCATGATCAACATTGAGTCTTTGAACTTTAAAATCAAAGGGCATTCGATTTTGAAGCAAATCAATGTTCAATGGGAAACTGAAAAAACCCATGTTTTAATCGGATCAAGTGGATGTGGAAAATCAACTCTCATTCGCCTCATTTTAGGACTTCTTCCTATTCAGTCAGGAACAATTCACCTTGGAGACTTAGTTGTTCAACAAAAAAAACAAAATATCATCGCTAAAAAAGTCGGTTACGTGATTCAAGACGGAGGTCTTTTTCCACATTTAAGTGCCCGAAAAAATGTAGAATTAGTACTTAAAATTCATGAAATTACTGGAAAAGAACAAAAAAATAGAATTGAAAAACTACTTCATGATCTCAATTTAAATCCAAGAATCATGGATTTATATCCTAGACAACTCAGCGGAGGTCAGAAGCAAAGAGTTGCTCTCATGAGAGCACTTGCGCACGATCCAGAATATCTCTTTTTTGATGAACCATTAAGTGCACTCGATCCCATGATTCGATCAGAACTACAGAAACACCTTAAGTCTATTTTTGAAAAATTAAAAAAAACAGTCGTATTAGTCACCCATGATATGGGAGAAGCTGCTTATTTTGCTCATACGATCACTCTCATGAATCAAGGAAAAATAATTCAACATAGTCCATATGATGAATTTTTTAAAAACCCTCAAGATCCATTTGTATCTGAATTTATAAACGCACAAAGACAACCACCAGAATTAACTCTATGAAAATTTTTTTTCTTTTTTCCTTTTTTAGTTTAACTTCTTATTCTTCTACAATCACGGTAGGTTCAAAATCCTTTACCGAAAGCTATGTGCTTTCTGAAATATTTTCACAATTACTTGAAAACAATACATCTCATCAAATTAAAAGAAAATATGGTCTGAGTGGTTCTGGAATTACGTTTCAAGCTTTAGAAAATAAAAAAATAGATTTTTATATTGAATACACTGGAACTATTTCTAAAATTTTTTTAAAAGAAAAAAAGCCACTCTCTTATGAAGAAATCCAAAACAAATTAAAAAAAAATAATTTAATCATGAGTCCTCCGCTTGGATTTAACAACACTTATGCTTTAGCGGTTAAAAGAAGTTTTGCAAAAAAATATGACTTAAAAAACATTTCTGACTTAAAGAAAGTTCCCCAATTAAAAGTGGCTTTTACTTACGAATTCATGAATCGAGCAGATGGTTATCCTGCACTGAAAAAAAAATATGACTTCAAATGGAGCCAAATCGAAGCAATGGAACACTCACTCGCTTATACAGCCATAGAGAACAACAACGTACATTTGATCGACGCTTATTCTACAGATGCAAAAATAGAAAAATTAGATCTTATTACACTAAAAGATAATTTAAACTTTTTCCCTGATTACCACGCTGTCATTTTAACAAGAATTGATTTCGTTAAAAATTTTCCTCTCGTTTGGAAAAAAATTTTAGAACAAAAAAATTCTATCTCAGATAAAAAAATGATTCACTTAAATGCACAAGCAGAAATAGAAAAATTAAGTTTTCAAAAAATAGCTTCTTTACATTGGGGAGATCAAAGTTCGACTAAAAACAATTTAAAATGGAAACAACTCAAAAAATACACACTAGAACACCTCTATCTTGTTTTTATTTCTCTACTGTTTTCAGTTTTTATTGGGGTCCCTTTAGGGGTCATCGGACATCAAATCAAAAAAATTGGTCAAATCATTTTAGCACTTTCAGGAATGATTCAGACCATCCCATCTCTTGCACTTTTATGTTTCTTAATTCCTTTATTTGGAATCGGAGAAACGAATGCTATTATTGCACTTATTCTATATGGACTTCTTCCGATTATTAGAAATACTTATGCAGGTCTAGAATCAATTGATCCAAAATTAAGAGAATCTGCAAAAAGTTTAGGACTAAAACCGCTATTAAGACTTTTAAAAATTGAAATTCCACTCGCTTCAATTCAAATTTTAAGTGGAATTAAAACCACTGCAATCATTAGCGTTGGAGTTGCAACACTTGCTGCATTTATCGGAGCAGGAGGTCTAGGAACCTTTATTGTAACAGGTCTCGCACTGAACGACATCCCCACTATTCTTTTAGGGGCTATTCCTTCGGCTCTACTCGCATTGAGTGTCCATTTTTTATTTGAATGGATTGATTTCCTCGTTATTCCTAAAGGACTTAAAATTCGTTAAAAATATTCATCAATATTTTGAAGCATAGCTCTTGCTTTTCTTTGTTCTATAATTTGCTCGGGGATAATTTCAGGTAAAACAGTCGGATCTGCATTAATCACCCACTCGAGTTCCTTCTTAAACAGTTCTTTGTTTCCTTTTCTCGCTGCATAAGTTTCAGCAAACAAAACATGAGAACCTAGATAGTGATTTTGACTGGAGAATGATTTTTTAAAAGACTCTGAACTTTTCTCCATACTTCCTCCAGCAAAAAAAGGAGCAATTGCATAATAAGCCCCCCAATACCGATTAACCGCACCATAAAAATATTTTGGATCCAAATCTTCCACTTTTTTTATCATTGATCTAATCCGGCTTTTATATTTTAGTTGAGTAGCAATATTAGAATCTTTTACCCAACTCCCCAAATTTGCAGCTGTCCAATAAATTGCATCTACAAAACTTCTAGGTAAAACTGAAACGGCTTCATCGAAATTTTCTTTCACTTTACTCTTAAATCCAGGAAAGGTCGCCATTGCTCTCTCTCCCCAAAAAATCCCTTTTTCCCAAGCTTTCATTTTTTCAGAATTTTCATGAAGATGTGCATCTGCCAAAATAAAATGTCCTCGAGATAACAAAATTAAAGAATCTAAATCTTCGGGGGCAATTTTTGAAACGGCTTTAAATTTTAAAAGAGCTTTCTCTAGTTCTGAGCGGATATGCCTTTTTTTCCAATGAGCATAGCCCTCAGCCATCCATTGATCTTTTAATCCAATAGGACTCTCATGTTTTGCTTCTTCGAGACTTTCAGAAGCATTTATATCTGCACTATCGTCCCATCCAGCAACTCGATGAGTCGCACAAGAAGTCATTAGAAATCCAAGCCCCAATCCAATCCATTGATTTTTTTTCATTACATCCCCCGTTATTAAACGAGAGTAGCATTAATGAACCGTCTGAAGCCTGACAAATAATTCGACGCATTGTTTTATTACGAAAAGAAAAAACACTCTAACCTATGAATATCTATATGATTAATAAATTACCCTGCTTGGGAATTTTTAGACGCGTCGTTTAATTTATGTTTTTTTGCAAATGAAGGCAATTGATAATGAGAAATTTCCGAAATACACACATCGTGTCTAAAAACCGGAGGAACCACTTTTCTTATAAAAGGAGGAGGTAAAACGGTCGCTTTTACTAAAACCATTCCTCGAGTTTTAACAAGATAAACTCCAAACAAAATCAATGCACTTCCGATTCCAAGCTCGATATTCATCGGCTCTTTAAGAAAAACTACGCCCAAAAACATCCCCGTCATTGGAAGAAGGTAATTAACAAGAGAAGCTTTAGTTGCTCCCCATTCTTTCAGTAATTTAAAATAAACCAAAAACGCTAAAGCAGTCCCCAAAATACCCATCCAGCCTAAAGCAAACCATGTTCGACCCAATTGGGGTAACATGAGTTTTTCTCCAATAAGGAAAGGAATAATTCCCACCCACAAAGCACCCGTAATCATCATCATCGCAGTAAGAGATCTAGGTGGAAGATGAGACATCTTTTTCTTAATAAAAACAGTAGATCCAGCATAAGAAAAGACCGCAACGATCATTGCAACAAAGCCAAGAGCATTACCAATTCCCTGATTTAATCCAGGACTCATCAACACTGCAACACCACTAAAACCAAGTAAAATTCCAAAAACCCCAAATCGATTAATTTTTTCATCTTCAAGAAAGAAAAACGCCAATATCATTGTTGCAATAGCAACCATTCCATTAATGAGAGAGGCGATACTTGAAGGAATTACAGTTTCCGCCCAAGAAATGAGATAAAAAGGAAGAACAGGATTTAAAAGGGAAAGAGCAGCCGAATATTTCCACTCACGCAATGGAAACTTTAAACGAATCTTCAACGGAACAGCTAAAACCAACATTGTCAGTGCTGCAAAGGAAATACGTAACGCAACTAAAGTTGCTGGATTCACTTCTCCAAGCGCAATCTTAATCCAGTAAAATGAAGATCCCCAAGCCAGTCCCAATCCAACAAAAATCAAAGCGTTCATTATATTTTCCTTTATGATGCACTGTATATTTTATTTGATTTTTATAATCAATTAAATAATTATGACCTGTGAGTCCTACGGGAAATGTCCGCATCAGCTGATGTGATAGAGTCAAGCCCTTGAAATAACAAGGGAGATTATTCATCCTCTCCCCAGGGCAATTCGAGGGTTTAAAACAGATTGAGAAAGAATCCCGAAGTCTACCTTAGCTAAAATGATTCGGCGAGTCTATTTGTTGTTTTAAAAAGGAAAACCCAGAATCGTGCAACCGTTCATTTGAAATGCCCTAACGAATTCAAAAAATTTTTCATATCAGTACAAAATACCCTAAAGATCGATAAATTATTCTACACTAACAAAAAGGACAGTTCGTTTCGAAATATCAACCTTCATAAGAAAAGGAAACTTATATGATTCATCTATTAAAGAAGTACCTTCCCGTACTTTTAGGCTTTACTTTTATGATCAACACGGGAATAGCAGCTCAAAAAACAATGCATGGGACTCGAATTAACGCACGCGGGGCGTTTAGCTGTGATTTCCAAATTGATCTCACACAGCAAAGTGAGCCGATCGGAGCAGAAATTGAGAGAGATCGAATTTTTTCACAACGTTTCGTAAAAGACTATACCAGCCCTTCTCATCCTGGGATGTTACAAAAACATATTCCTATCATCCAAGACTCTCCTACGACTGGATTTTCAGGTGGTCGCTATTTATTTCAATCACGTCGCCAAGCTAAAAAATATGAACAATTTATAAAAGAACTTTTTGTTTATCCTGCAAACGTTCCGTTTTTATCTCGCCCCACTTTTTTAAATCCCGAATGTCGAGACTGGGGAGTCGTCCGCGCTTGGAACTTTCAAGAATTAGAGTCTCACGTAGCTCTTCGAACGGAACGATTTGATACAGGAAAAACAACACTCGCAGAAGAGTTAATTCTTAGACAAAAACTAAAACGAAGAGCATCAAGCATTATTCAAGAAGCGCTAAATCGAAATTATGCTGAAATACAAATCCTACACAACATGCAAGATCATAAAGTCCAATTAGTGTATTTTATTAGCAGACGCTCTGGTCCTGACCCACAACAACCTGATGGCCTTGCTTTTCAAGAACTTGCGAGTGCCTCTCCGATTGGATCAAGCATTGAATCTCTTGGGCTCACTCGTGTTTTTGATCTCACTTCATTTGTTCTTACCATTTGGCTTCCTTACGAATCCGGTGATCAAGGTGAAGCGGCTTTATGGCCAAATTCACCACCTTTTCCAGCCCCCGCATGTGGAGATAACGTATGTATCCCAAGCCAAGGGGAAAACTACTCTTCTTGCCCTGCTGATTGCTCCGCTTCATGTGGAAATGGAATCTGTGAGACGGGGGAAACCTTGACCACATGTCCAAGTGACTGTGAAATTCCAATTATCGGCCCTCCGAGCTCCTCCGCTTGCTCTGTGAGCTCACCTTCTCATTTGAAGTTCACTAAAAATTAAGCAAACCTCAAAGAAGCCATTATTTGTTGTTTCAGTTGTTTTTTGACTGAAACAACAAATAATAATAATTAACCTAAATTTTTAATTTTATGAGAAAAGAGGCCATGAACTTTGAGACCGTAATAGAACAGTTGATGCGTCCTCTTGGTGGTGGAATCCCAGCGTTTTCCAACGGTGTTGGATCTGAGAAACCATTACAAGAAACTTACTACAAATTCATTGATCCAAAACGTTCGATAAAAGATTTATGGTTTGAGAGTTTTAAAAAAGTAAAAAAAGCAAAAGTCGTGGTCATTGGAGTTCCTCTTGATACTGGAGCGGGAATAAGAAGAGGCGCTGCATATGGGCCCCGAGCGATTAGAGAAGAACTACTCAAAAGAAAAAACTATCAATTGTGGATTCAAGAAGAAAAAATTTTAGACTTGGGGGATGTTTTTGTAAATCCACATTTGCTTCACGATACGATGCTCAACGAACAACAGATCAAAAAGTGCCAAGAAGCAATGTATCCTGACTTAAATTCCGAAGAAAGAAAAGAACTTCCCGTTTCAGCTCTTTCCCAACTTGAAAAAATAATTTCACTTCTTTGGCAAGAGAACCCTGATCTCAACCTTTTTGTTATAGGAGGAGATCATTCATGTGCATGGCCTATTTCAAAAATTTTTATCGAAAAATTTAAGAAAGAAAGTGGGCTTGTACAACCCGATGCTCACACTGACCTACTCTCGTCTCGCCTAGGGGTTGATTATTGTTTTGCAACCTGGTCTTTTCATGCAAATGAACTGCTCAAAAAATATGGTGGAGAAAACCAATTTATTCAAGTTGGGATTAGACAAAGCGGAAAAGACAAAGCTCATTGGGAAAAAATTTCTGGAATTAGACAGTACTGGCCAGACGAGCTTCAATCTAGAAACAAAAATGAACTTATTGAAGAAATGATTAATCACCTCAAAATAAAAAATGTAAAAGAAA
>PBMP01000040.1 GCA_002722705.1 Pseudobdellovibrionaceae bacterium
ATCCTTTTCTTCCCATTTTTACAAGAAAAGGGAAACGACAAACACCTTTTGGTTTTCATACAAGGTTAAACCCAAGTCTTCACCGAGGGTTTGTTTCTCATGGGTGTATGAGAATGAGAAGAAAAGATCTCTATGAACTCAAAGCAATCGTTTACCATCAAAAGAGGCATTTTATCCCATTAGATATCTTCTACAATGTCGCAAAAACACCTTCTCACCCTTACCCTCAAATGAACTTCAACTATGCTCATGTCATTAACTGTGGAAATAAAAAGAATAAAGCAGCATGTACAGATAAAGACGGACTTACACAAATGAAACGCCGTCATCGTAGAGCGCCGATTAGCACTATTTTTGGTTATACCCCTCAAGGAAGTCACGCCACACGAAACCAAGCCAATCCAAAAAAGAATTCTTAGTCTTCAAAGGTTTCTAAATTCATGTATCCTTCGCTTTTAGCAACTACAGCAGTCACCATCATATCTCCAGTGACGTTCACAGAAGTTCGAACCATATCTAAGAGTCGGTCCACCCCAAGAATCAAGCCAATACCCTCTACCGGTAGATTGACTTGTTTTAATACCATTGCAAGCATGATCAGACCCACTCCTGGAACCCCTGCGGTTCCAACTGAAGCAAGCGTTGCCGTTAAAATCACCATCAGATAATCGCTCATCCCTAAGTCAATTCCGTAAGCTTGAGCAATGAATCCAGTAGCGACCCCTTGCATGATCGCTGTTCCATCCATATTAATGGTCGCGCCTAAGGGAATGGTAAAAGAAGCAATCGAGTTATCGACTCCCATTTCTTCTTCAATGGTTTCTAAAGTCACCGGCAAAGTCGCATTACTACTTGCGGTACTAAAAGAAACCGTAAGAGGATTTCGTAGTTTTTTAAAAAATTGACGTGCACTTAAACCAGTAAAAAGTTTAAAAAGAGACGTGTAAACAACAACTGCATGAAATACAAGGACCGCTAAAACGGTAAAGAAATACTTTGCTAAAGGTAAAATTGCAGAGAGTCCTTGAGTTGCAAAAACTTTAGCGACCAGACAAAAAACACCTAAAGGAGCAAACAGCATCATCATCATGACCATTTTCATAATGACTTCATTTAAATCCTTAAATAGTGAAAGAATTCTTTTTCCTGCTTCTCCTGCCATGGTCATCGACAATCCAAACAAAACTGCAAAAACAATAATCTGAAGCATTTTTCCTTCAACCATTGATTTAAATGGATTAGTTGGAAAGATATTAATCAAAACCTCAATGAGAGGAGGAGCATCTTTTCCTTGAAAAGCCACATCTGTTGTTAAAGAAAATCCTTCTCCAGGAGCAATGATGATTGAGGCAATCAAAGCAAAGGTAATCGCAAGTCCTGTCGTGGCTAAATAAAGCCCAACTGTTTTTCCTCCAATACGCCCCAGTTTCTTAATATCATCTAGAGCTGCTGTTCCACAGATCAAGGAAACAATCACTAAAGGGACCACTAAGACTTTCAAGCTGGCAAGGAAAACTTTCCCGCCCATATGAAAAAGTCCATCCGTAAAAACGACACTCATCCATCCCTTGTTCCCCAAGGCATTCATTATTAAACCAGCCATCAATCCAAGGACCATTCCAAATAAGATTTTTTTTGTCAGGTTTTTCATATCCATAGATGAAGTCATAGTGTGTTCTCCCAAAAACCGAATGATAAAGTGTTTGAACATCCTTCCTAACAGAAAACTGACTTAATGCGCAAATTTGAATCAAAAGAGAATGATTCTTATTTAGATATTATTCTTAACTTCCTGAAAATAATGAAGAATTCTTTTGGCATTGGCACCCAGATCACTCTTACCTAAACGAGATTTGGATCTCATATGGATTTCAAAACGAGATTCACCCATGGGACGAAGCTCAATTACCCAATCATCTTTAAATCTTAACAGAGGAGTTACAGCAATTCCTTCGATTGCAAAATGTTCAAAATCAACTCGAGTAATTTCCCAATCTTGATTTCGAGCGAGTTGTTCTAAGACTTTAAAGATTTCATTTTGTTTTCCTGAAACTTCAAGTGGCTTTACTTCAGGATAGCTCTTTTGTTGCTTTTCCCAAAAAGAGTCTGGGTAAATCCAGTTTCGATCAGAGAGTTTTGGATCTTTTAACACCTGGACAAATTGAGGTGGGTGGGTTCGAGAGGTCGTAATATCATTAATGACCGGATATCGTTTCATCATAAAAATCCCCCCAATAAAAATCGCCCCAAAAAGGAGCATTGCTAATTTCTTTTTCATTCAAAATTTTCCAATAAATAGACATCTTTCACTACGGGAGCTGGGCGTTGACTCATTTTCGTTTTTAAAAAAACATGAACGGCTTCCGGAAAATAATGCTGAATCAACGCCACATTTCGCGGCTCATTCTCAAAAGAAACAATCACATTCATCGTACGACCAAACTGTTCTAAAAAAATTTTTTTATGTTCAAGGTCATCTAGTTCTTTTTTAGGTTTTAAACCATAAAAAACTGAATCTCCTTCAAAAGGAAAACCGTCTCTTTGCAAACTTTTTCGAGTTTGCTCCCCCATTCCTGGCTCGTCTCTACCAGTTAAATACAAAAGAGCGATTCCCACTTTATGCAACTCAGACACAAAAGAAGAAGCACATGGATAAGGTTGATCATGAGACAACCATTCATTCGTAAAAAATCTTTCTCGCCAGAAATCTTTTATCTCTAAATAAAGACTTTTCTCAGAAGAAGGAACTCCAATAGATTTTAATGTGTCTTCAATAGAATATCCCACATGATGAGTTTTCAGGTCTTTAACCGCTTTAGACCAAGGGGAAGAATGGTTCTGATGAGCCCATGCTTTTAAAATCGCAAGATTTCGGTCTTCAACCTGATAGAGTGTGGAGTCTAGATCAAAGATAGCAACTGGAAGAGGTGTGTTTTTTGCTCGATCGACAACACGTTGTTGAAGCTCGTCAACACGAACGACTTTAAAGTCACTTGCATTGATCCACTCTTCTCTTTGATACGACGGTTTGTTTTCAAGAAAAGACATTTTAATGAGTTAATTTTTTATAACGAACACGTTTCGGTTGAACAGCTTCCGCACCCAATCGTTTTTTCTTGTCTTCTTCATATTCGGTAAAGTTTCCTTCAAAAAACTCCACTCGACTCTCTCCTTCAAAAGAAAGAATATGAGTACAAATTCGATCCAAAAACCAACGATCGTGACTGATGACAATGGCAGAACCTGCAAATTGTAAAATAGCATCCTCAAGTGCTCTCAAGGTATTGACATCTAAATCGTTTGTCGGTTCATCTAAAAGAAGAACATTCCCACCTGTTTTTAACATTTTCGCTAAATGAACTCGATTTCGTTCTCCTCCTGAAAGTACACCGACTTTCTTTTGTTGGTCTGACCCAGAAAAGTTAAACCATGAACAATAGGCTCTTGATTGAACCTCTCTTTTCCCGAGATGGATCACTTCAGCACCCTCGGAGATTTCCTCCCACACACTTGCATTAGGATTCAGAGCGTCTCTGGATTGGTCTACATAAGAAAGTTCAACCGTTTCTCCAACCTTCAACGTGCCTGAATCAGGCTCTTCTTGACCGGTTAAAATTTTAAATAATGTTGTTTTACCTGCGCCGTTTCCACCAATGACTCCCATAATACTTCCTGGAGGCAAAGTAAAAGAAAGATCATCAAAAAGAACCTTCTCCCCATAAGCTTTGTTTAAATGATCAGCAACAAGAACCACATCGCCTAAGCGTTTTCCTGCAGGGATGTAAATTTCCATTTCTTTAATTTTTTCACTCTGAGCCTCATTAGCTAAGTTCTCGTAAGCATGAATTCTTGCTTTATTTTTAGCTTGTCTGGCTCGAGGAGACATTCGGATCCACTCTAGTTCACGTTGAAGGGTCTTTTGTCTTCGGTCTTCTTTTTTCTCTTCAAGAGCCAGTCGATTTTGCTTTTGCTCTAACCATGAAGAGTAATTCCCTTCCCATGGAATTCCATGCCCCCTATCCAACTCTAAAATCCACCCCGCTACGTTATCTAAAAAATAACGATCGTGGGTTACAGCAATTACAGTTCCTTCATAATCATGAAGAAAACGCTCGAGCCAATGAACAGACTCAGCATCCAAATGATTGGTTGGTTCATCTAATAGTAAAATATCTGGTTTTTGAAGAAGAAGTCGACATAAAGCGACTCGACGCTTCTCTCCCCCAGAAAGATGTTCGACAGAACTTTCCCCATCAGGAACTCGAAGTGCATCCATTGCAATTTCAATGGTTCGATCAATTTCCCACCCATTGGCATGGTCGATTGCCTCTTGTAAGTTTGCTTGCTCTTCTAAAAGCTTATTCATTTCATCGGGATCAAGCTCAGGATCAGTAAATCGTTCAGAAATTTCCTGAAAGCGCTTTAAGTCTTCAACGACTTTATCCATTCCATCCATGATATTTTCTTTTACCGTTTTTTTAAGGTCTAACTGAGGCTCTTGTTCAAGATACCCAACCGTGTATCCTTCACTGAGAATCGCTTCTCCGTTAAAATTCTTATCAACACCCGCCATAATTTTGAGGAGGGTTGATTTCCCTGCACCATTAAGACCAAGGACCCCAATTTTAGCTCCATAGTAATAAGACAAAGAGATATCTCTAATCACCGTCTTATTCGGAGGATAAGTTTTACTCACACCAACCATTGAATAACAAAATTTTTGTGCCATAGACCTTACGGTATAGCGGGAGAGCCTTGACACTTCAAGTTCAGAAAGCTGACGCAAAGAATAAAGTCTTATTTTTATTCAAAAAATAATCTGTACTTCGATCTCAAACAGTCGGTCATTTTTGCCGATAGGACACTATCGCCCATTTTTGGGCACAAAGGGGTGTTATGAAAAAAAATAACATTTGGTTTTTTGCGTCAATGAGCTTGGCAATGGGTATTTTAGTCGCAGGAACGTCTCTCGCTCTCGGACGGGGCTTTAAACCAAAGGTTCCTTCTGGATTGCTTCGAAAAAAAGCACCAAAAGAAGATGATTATGACCGTCTGGACGGACGTGGACCTTCTCGAGCAAAAGTTGATGTCATTGAATGGGCAGGAAACTTAGAAATTCATGTCTACCCCAAAGGAATGCTTCAAGGCCTTTCTCTTCACTTTGATGATGGATCTGATTCGGGTCAAGCCGTTATGGTTATTGGTTATCGTTTTCGAACCCAATACGAAAAACAGCTCATTCGACGAGCCGTATTAGGAATCCCAATGAATTCATCTTTCCATACCTACATTGATCGAAAAGTCGGAAGTTACGATAAAATCGTTATTTCAAAAAGCAAACTATCAAATAGTCTCACTGCGTATCGACTTGAAAAACCTTCAAAATTTCTCTACCCAGAAGGGCATCCAAAGCGGAATATTCGACTGAGAAAAGACAAATCAAAACTTGCGGAACAATCGGATACTCCTCAAAGAGTCCCTGCACAAGCACCACAAAAGAAACAAGAAGAGGACATTCGACACTTTTCTTGGTAATAGAAGAGTATGGAAAACACGATACAAAAAACGTCTCTCACCCTAAAGACTCCTCTTCCTGAGGGACTGATTTGGAAAAACGCCACCCTCCTAAATTCATCTGGAGAGTCATTTGATGCCAAAGCCGCAGTAAAAGAATGGGATGATTCTGAACGGAAATCCCGAGCGATTAAAAGAACATTTAAAATTGTTGGAGGAATTTTAGGAGTAAGTCTGATTGGGCTTTTTGTTCACATCCTCTTAATTGTCATTATTCCTACCGTAATCCTCACTCTCATGGGTTCTGTTTTTCTCTATCTCAGATTCTTGGATGAAACTGCCACTGTGTACTACTTTAGAAGTGAAAACCCCAAAATCAATACAGACCTTCGCCCTTACCTCAATACTCAACTTCAAGAGGAAATGACGGCGCAATTCACAGACTCAGGCGAAACGATCAAGGTAAAAATAGAGATATGACTTCCTCTTAACTATTGCTTCATGACAGAGTTTCCTAATCATGCTCTGCGTACAGTCTCCTTTAAAATTTAAAAAAATCATTAACCTAGTGTTTTTCAAGTTAAAATAGCAAAGAACCTCTTTTCGTTATCCACAGGAAAACAATTGACCTAAATATTGCGCAGCGTTATAGATTATTTCATGCGTAATTTTAAAAAAAATAGTTTAACCCTTCTGCTTAGTCTTGTTTTTCTTTCAGGTTGTTACGACTTTGTAGGCATCGATGGATTAGACACCGATACCGATACGAGTTCAACAACAACTGAGATGACTAGCGAGAACTCAGATACCACTTCTGAACCCAGTTCAACATCTGAGGTTTTAACCACAGGAGCCGACGAAAGCTCTACCACAGACGGTTCTACTACTATAGGAACAACAACCGTAGCAGACACATCTGGCTCTGAAAGCAGCAGTAGTTCTGGTGGAGAAGAAATCACTCCTTGGAGTTATTACAATTTATTTTCAACTAACGATTCATGGTTTTTTGAGAACCTTGAGTGGATTGGAAATGATGCGTCTCTTTGGTGGCTTCCTTCTACAAAAACACTCACACCAATGGGACAAGTTTCTCCAGATGCGGAAGTCATTCAGACAAGAAGTGGCGCAATCCTCCCCCCTTCTCAAATCACTTCTGGAATGGGTGAACAAGGAGTTCGTGCATTTGATATCTATGCGAATATTAAATTAAATAATCCGAGCTTCCAAACATTTACACTCTGGGGACATCATTCGGGTCAAATCGGCGCTGCTGATGAGAACGCTTTTGGAATTCAACTTCAAGGGTCTGAAGATAATCAAACCTCGTGCTTTAAACTAGTTCGAAGAACTAAGGGCGAGTTTCTAAATGTGACCGATTGTGTACAGGTTTTCCTCTCACACAATGGAATTCCTGGGGTCACTCCAAGTCAAGGAACGTTTAGATTCAGACTTCAAGTCTACGAAGACGATCTTGGGGTACTCGTGGCACGAGCTAAACTGTGGTTTGTTGACCCTGCCATCGTTCCAGAATGGGATGGAACGGAACTTCCCATCTTAGGAAGAAATGATATTGAAACAGAAACAGATGAACCCTTTTGGGACGGGGATGGATCTAGTAGCCCAATCAATGCAATCATTAATGAAACTATTGTTCCAGTTGACACGACTGGTGGATTTGGCCTCGAACTTCGAAGCGTATCTGGGATCGTTCCAAACCCATACTTACTTGTGTCAAAGATGAAGGCCGTTGAATACATCACTGAATAATTCTAAATAAAATAAATAGTCTTCTTTTTTACTTAAAGAAGACTATTTATTTTATACCTTCCTTAATTTCATTCTTGCGTATACCTGACTTGCTTGATACGAGAGGGCATCGAAAGGCCCATCTATGACCTGTGCAAAAAAGTCTCACATTTTGAAAGAGCTTTCTTTCTTATGGGTCTCTTTGCTGCTTTTTTTCTACTCGGCTCTCTCTTTCGCTTCCCCTACACTTCTGATTACCCTTTCTGATGCTCATGGAAATATGAAAATGGCTCAAAAAACCATTGCTTTCATTGATCACCAAATTCGTTTGCATCGAGCAAAATATGGAAATACGGCTCAAGCACTTGTGATTAACGTGGGTGATTCTATGGGTTACCACATCGAATCTGAAAGAACTGAAGGGTACTACGACTTGGAATTTATGAAAGTCGTTTACGAGCTTGGAGCAGAGGTGGTTTATGTATTAGGAAATCACGAATTTGACTACTACTCTAATCAAACAGACTCGAGTGTCTCTCAAAAAAGAGAACGAGCGCAAAGGATTATTGGACGTTTGACTCGATTTTCGAAAAAAATGTCAAAACTTCAAGGGAGTGACTGGTATTTTCTCGGGGCAAACTTAACTCTTGGAGAAGATGGAAAAAGAGCAAATTTCGTAAGATCGTACCAAGACCTTACCATTGACGGTAAAAAAACGAGAATCGTTGGTTTAGTCACCGAAGACTTCATCTCAAAATCAAATATTGAATCCAATCAAAAAAATCATCCCGTAAGACTTTTTGAATCAGTCGTCCCACTGGTCCGTTCAGCAAAATCTCAACTCCTTAAAGCTGCTCGAAACGGCGTGGAGCAAGTCATTCTTGCGATTCATGAAAGCACTACTGTTAATAAAGAACTCTTAGAAAAGGAACTCGTTCCATGGATTAAAAGTCGACCAGAATTTCAAAACAATCGTGGAATTTTAAAAGGAGTAACAGGAGGACATAGTCACGAAGTACATATCCTTTCTATTCCACAACCAGGAAGTGCTCCTGTCACCCTCTGGGAAGCAGGCTCTCAATACGAAGTCATGTCAGGAATATGGGAAGAAAACGGAACGATTTCTACATTAGAGCATTGGGATCATAAAAAAATTCGCCGATTTAACCAAGCTCAAACAGTTCGCCCCAGTAAAGAGACCATTCAGTTTATCAGAGAGACAAATGGAGAGCTCGAATACATTTACACGAATTACAAAAAAATTATTCTGATTTCTCACTTTTTAGGACTTCCCATCACTAAAAAAGATTTTAAAAATGGCCCTCAAGAAGAAGGGAAACTTTTTGGAGGAGCTCTCAAAAGCTGGGGAGAACAAGTGATCGAATCAACAGAGGTGGCAAAACGATACCCCAAACTCAATCCCGATTTAGTCTTAGGACTATTTAGCTCTTCAGCCCTCAGAATTGATTCTCCCATTTATAGTTCCTCGTTTTCTTATTATGATTTGAGAACACTCACAATGGTTGACTCTGTTCGATTATTTGAAATGACAGGTCATCATGCAAAAGAATTGATTTTATCATTCATGCACCATCGCCTAAAAAAAGATGGGGCCTACGGTTTTCAGTTTGATCAGACTACCCGTGTAGACTTACAAAATAATGAAGTGTTTACTCTTCAAAATGGAAAAGAAGTACCAATTGAAACACTTTCAAGTGTGGTGATTGCAATCGATAGTTTTATTGCAGAAAATCCCTATCAAATAGAAAAGTGGGTAAAAATTTTTAGAAGTGCTACACCGATAGTCATTCAAGATACACCTTCATTTGATCAGATGCTCTTAGACCACTTCGTTCCACTTCTTCGTGAATACAATAAAAAAAGAAAAGGCACCCTTCCATCCAACTGTCCGGGCACCTTTTCTCGACTTATTATACCGACTCATTAATTCTTTTTTCAGACCTTAGACTCCAATGACTCCACACTCAAGCCCAACACATGGAGGATCTCCACCATCACCAGATCCACCATCACCAGATCCACCGTCACCAGATCCACCGTCACCAGATCCACCGTCACCGTTATCTTCAGGAAGAAGACAGTACTCGATGTCGATCGTTGATAATGGATTTCCTGGTTGAGATACGTGAACCGTGTTGTTTTCTTGAGTATAATTAAACTCATCTTCTGGAATTAAGCTTAATGCATCAACCGACACTTAGATCGTTTCTGGATCAACTTCAGCTCTTGCTAAAACAAAGTCAGAAAGAAGATTTATTTTTAAAGTTGCAAGAGATCCAATGGTTGATAAACCACTTTCAAAATCTCCGGTGGCCATATCTACAGCAACTCCACCCATCAAAGTGACGATATCTAAATACCCATATCCAACTTCATTTTCTCCACCATAAGGAACCGTTTCTGGATCGGTGTAAAGAATTCCACTCATTGCAATAGGGCGACTAGGAAAACGTTCTTTTAATCGATTTTCGACAGAAACAGGGGTAATTCCGGCACAGTCTCGATCAAATGCAGGTTCTTCGAGTCCTTCACGGTCTGGAGCAGGTGTTTGTCCTTCTTTATAGATATGACAAATGTCTTGTTCATCAGCAACAAAGATCACTGCAAGTGCTGCATCATCTCGATAAAAACCCTGATTTTTAATTTCATTAAAACGATCATCTTCAAGTGATCGATGAAGAGAATAAAGGCCTTCCTCTCCTCCATCGGAATACCAATCACTTTTCGTATAAAGAAGTTTTGTTCTCAAATGACTTCGAATCGTATCAATATCCATTTCTGCTGATTTCAAAACCACAGGTTCATATTTTTTCTGATAAAGTCTTCCCGAATACTGTGAAAGAGAACCGTGCGCTAGCATCACTCCAATTTGATAATCGACATGATTTGGAAGAGCTGAAACAAAAGCATCAATTCCTTGAGCGATCGCTTCTCTCTCCTGATCTAAAGACCCTGAAGTATCAGCAACAAAAAGAACATCCACTTTATTCACAAGCTCTGCATCTGGCTGAACAAAACGTTCTAAAAAGCAAGCAGGCTCGACATTAGGTGCAGGAACATCTCCCTGAGTAAAAGGACTTCCAAAAGCATCTTCTAAAGCGCTTTGTTGTTCTGGGGTCAATTCACACCCTGATTGAAGTCCGATCAATAACAACAAACCGAAGACTTGAAGGCTTTTTAAGAAATAAGAATCTAAATTGAACGTAAACATAACCGACTCCTTATTCACCAGAGAACTTGTCTCTACTGAAACCACAATCGCCCACGTACCGCTCAAAAGTTAATTTTATTTAACAATATTAACACAAGGCAGTGTAAATCAAAACAAAAAAGACAAATATTTATCCTTTTGTTTTTAAGTACTTACATTAATTTGAATGAATTTAATTAAAAAATCACGAAAACGAGAAAAGAAAAATCATTGAAATATGAAAAGACAGTGCGATTACCACCATCCCATTGCAAAGAGAAGAAGGCTTGCAACGGTGACTAACATCTGACCGTATCGACTTCCTCCATGGTACTGCTCACCCTGTAAAATCACAAAAAACTCCTATAGTTCTTATTTTCCGACTTTTTTACACGGAGAAACTCCCCTTTTCAATGAAATAATGCTATAAGTCATATTTTAATCAAAATGAAGAAAGTGAATCTTCTATGAAGTACATTAGCCTTATTCTCATTACTTTTATTTCTTTTAGAGCTCAGGCAGAGTACCAACCTCCATTGAGCGCCCCAGAAATTCAAACGATTTCTACTCAAATAAAATATTACTCCGAAACCTCTAGCCGGTCCTCAATACCCACTTTATGGTTTCAAGACACGCTTCGTTTTGGACTCTACCTTCTCAATCTTTCAAATGAAGAAGCTCAAACTCTTTTTAAAAATAGGTATGTTTCACAAAACTGGAATCCTCAATACAGAAGTCCTGTTTTTTGGAAAAAAGTATGGAATCTGATTCAAGAAAAAACTTCTTTAGAATCCGTACTTCCACAAAAAGCAAAAACCTTGACACTTGTTCAATGGGTGGAATCTGTCCTTATCGAAAGAAATAAAGGATCGATTCATTTAAAAAATGCAACATTTTTAGAGTCTTGGCTTGAGGATGTAGATTTAATAAAAAACCCTCATTTAAAAACACGTATTGAAATTTTATGGAATCTCAAAAAAGCAGAAAACCTAAAAGAACTTGGTTGTCCTTCTCTTTTTTAAAATAAAAACTTACATTTTACAGTGAGTCTGCTTTCCTGAACGGTGATAGAGCTCAAGGGCCTCTCCCATATACTTATTTAAATCAGAAATCCTCGTTGAATGAGAAGGATGAGTAGATAAAAACTCTGGGGGTTGAGCCCCCCCTGCTTTTGCCATATTTTTCCATAAAGAAACGCTTGCACGAGGATCAAAACCAGCTTTTGCCATCAGTTGCTGCCCAATCCGATCGGACTCGCTTTCATGAGAACGTCCAAACTTCAAAATTCCAAGTTGTCCGACACCCATACCTAGAATCATATATAATTCTTGGTTTTTACTGCCATCGGTAAATCCCCCCAAAGCCGCAAGCCCTCCTTGAAGAGCAAGAGTCTGCGACATTCTTTCGTTTCCATGTCGCGCAATCACGTGTCCAATTTCATGACCTAAAACGGCTGCAAGCTGAGCGTCTGTCTTTGCTACCTTTAAAATCCCTGTATGAACCCCTATTTTTCCACCAGGAAGAGCAAAAGCATTTGCTGAGTTATCCTTAAAAACAACAACCTCCCACGAACGGACTCCAGTTTGATCCACTGAAACTTTTAAAAGAGCATCAGTAATACAACGAACATATTGATTCACACGAGTACTACGCTCAATAGGAACTTGTGTTTTCATTTCAGAAAAGGCTTGAGCCCCCATTTGATTCATCTGACGATCAGGAACCAACGTCAGCTGACTCCGTCCTGTTGGCGACGTTGCACACCCCCAGAGTCCAAAAACCATAATCCAACTCAACAAAGTTATTTTCATAAAGCGAACAATAACAAAACCTTACAAAATAGATCAATAGAAAATAAAACTTTGACACTTAGCGTTGTTTTTGAGAATCTCAACTTTCATGAAATCCTCAATCTTGTTGAAATTACTGTTTTTATTCAGTCTCCCTGCTTCTGCAGAACTTCTTCAAATTATTCATACCAACGACCTTCATTCACACTTTGATTCTGCAGCAGACCCTCAACGAGGAAGTTTTGCAGCGGTCAAAGCTAAAATTGATGCTCTCAAGCTGGAAGCTCAAGAGCAAAAAATCGAAACTCTTGTTTTGGATGCAGGGGATTTCTCAGAAGGAAGTCGATACTATTTTGCAAATCATGCTCTTGAACCATTTACGATGATTGATCAAATGGGATACGATGCTGTCGCTTTAGGAAATCACGACTGGTTAATGGGACTCAGTCATTTAGAGTGGATTTTAAATCAAACAAAACCGTCTCAAGCTTTCTTAGCTGCAAATTTTCATTTTAGAAAAAGAAAGTTCTCGACACTCAGTCGTTACATTCAGCCTCACCGATCTTTTAAAAAAGCAGGTTTTAACATTGCTGTATTAGGACTGACCACTCCGGAACTCTTTTATAACTGGGTTGCTCGCCCAGGAAGAATTTATAAACCGGTACCCTGTACACGCTCATGGCTTAGAAAACATAAAAATCAATACGACTTTGTTTTTGCTCTCACTCACCTTGGACTTTCTGCAGACAAAAAATTAGTAAAAAAGACGAGGGGAATAGATCTTGTCATTGGAGGTCATTCACACACACTTCTAAACTCCCCTGTCTATATTAAAGACAAAAGAAAACGAACGATTCCAATTGTACAAGCCGGAAAACATGGAGAGTACGTTGGATCATTATTGATTGACCTACAAAAAGGCAAGGCTCCTTTAGTTCTCAAATACGAACTTTTTCCAGTATTTAATAAACAAAAAAAAGATCCAAACATAGAAGCCTTAGCACAACAAGCTCAAATCAAACTCGAAAATGATTATGGAAAAGACTACCTACGAACTGTTTTAGCGAAAACAGAAGTTCCGCTTGGAACCAGAGCTGTCGGTGACTGGGACAATGTCGTTGCAGATGCAATCAAAGAAGCTACAGATACCGATATTGGTGTTCATTTCTCACTTCTCAACGGAAAAAGTATTCCTCCAGGCTCTATTACTCGACAAGACCTCATGACTCTTTTACCAAGACAGTTTGATACTCGAGCAAAACACGGATGGACGATCTGGAAAACAAAGGTACTTGGTTCGACCCTTAAAATTATTGTAAATATTATTGTGAACCAAGGATTTGCAATGACGCTATCTGGAGTTCAATATGACGTCATAAAAAAACCCAGTGGTCGATGGAAATCTGCGAATGTAACTGTGAATGGAAGTCCTCTAAAATTTACACGTTTTTATAGCCTTGCAATCCCAGAAGGAATTGGAAGAGGTTCTATTGGAATCACTCCATTAGTGAGAATTCTTTTTAATAAACTCAGAGACACAAAAATAAGCATGTGGACGGCAATTGAAGAAAAGCTCGTCAGAGATCAAACAATCCAAGAGCAATGGCAAACAACGACTCAGCCTCCAGCAGCATACTCAAAAAGAAAACGATATATTGAACCTTAAACGGAAACGACTTCTTTTATCTCTGGAAGTAATTCACGAAGTCTGTTTTCTATTCCCATTTTGAGAGTTGCTGTCGCACTTGGACATCCTGCACAGGATCCTTGAAGATGGAGATAAACAACTTGATCTTCATAACGATCAAAAACAATATCTCCTCCATCCATGGCTACTGCGGGTCTTACTTCTTTTTCAATAAAATCAATAATCTGTTTCTCTGTTTCTGTCGTTCCAGAAGAAAGTCCAGGAATCGCTTCAGGATCAACAGCAATTCCTTTATTTTCATTTAAAAATGACTCTAAGGTATGAGAAGCACTTTTGTGAACATGATCCCAATCTCCGGCTTCAGACTTCGTCACGGTTACGAAATCTTTACCAATCATCACCCCTTCTATACCTTCAATTTGAAAAAACTCTGTAGCTAAAAGAGACTTTCCCTGTGCTTTCTCAAGACTTGTGAAATTGGCTACTCCTTTTTCAATTAAGACCCGGTTGACTGAATATTTCAGGGTATTTGGGTTGGGAGTGAATTCTAATGATACATAGACAGGTTCTTGACTCATCTTTACTTCCTTTCCATTTTATGGATAGGTTTTCCTATACCACTGAGTAGATGTTGGGTAAACTGTGTTCGTTATGCGAATTTTTCTTATTTCTTTCATCGTTGGACTGTCATTTCAGGCACTTGGAGTAAGTTCTCCTGTCAATTTTGAGATTTCTCATATTGAAAACCAACAGGTTTTTTTCAAAGTCCCAGAGGGAGGCGCTCCCATGGCCCCTTTAACAATTCAAATTTATGATGCCTCCCCCATCGGAATTCTTCCTCCAAACTCCAATTCAGAAACTTTTCTTCTTCTCGAGGGAAAAAGCTGTAAAGACTGCAATGAATTCAAACAAGTTTTTCTCATTAGCCTCTCAGGAAAACAACAAAGCGCTGTCACCTACCCAGGTAGCATTCGAAGAAAAAAGACCGGAAAAAAGGTATTTGAAGGGAGACTTTTTTACGGAGACTGCTTAGGAAAAGGAAAACAAGTCGTCGTTTCTCACCAAAAAGAAAAAGTACGAGGAAGACGCTATCTCCAACCTGCTGTCCTTGTCCTTGAACCCACTGAAGGCCAACTCAAAGAACAACTCATTATTCGACGGCGCTCGCGTCCGAGTCTCCGAAGAATCATCAGACGAACCCGAGGAAAAAACAAGAAGTGCACTGAAATTAAAGGAATTTCGAGGAAGTCTCAAGACAAACTCGTCCCTGCAGGAGCCCTTCGCTGGATCCCTCCCACTCAAAAAAGCTAGCTTTTCATTTATGACATTTAGTGTTAATTAAGAACACATGTCTGACAATATCACTCTATCTAATGAACGCCCAGATGGCTTAAAAATCATTGAAGAAGCGCAACTTGAACGCTTCCCTAATCGAACCCCTGTAAGGCGCTACCGAGTAGAATTCACTTGTCCTGAGTTCACTTGCATTTGTCCTAAATCTGGATTCCCGGATTTTGCAACTCTGTATATTCAATATGAACCCAAAGAATGGTGTGTTGAACTCAAGAGCCTCAAACTTTATCTGAACAAATTCAGAAACAAAGGAATCTTCCATGAGGACGTTGTTAACGTCCTCCTTGATGAGTTTGTAGAATTACTGGACCCATGGTTTATGGAAATCAAAGGGGACTTTAATGTTCGTGGAAATATTAAAACAGTGGTAACTGCAGAGCATCGACACTCCGAAGCGTAATTTCATCTTTTCACTTTAAAAGAAAAGAGTTCCTCCTCCGGTAATCAAAGGCAAGATTCGAGATCGATCAGCATTGATGTAATAATGAACTCCGATTCTAAAAGAAGGCCAGTGGTGACTTAATCCGACCCCGATCAATTTATAAGTCAAATCATAAGACCCACCGACAGCGATCGCATACCCATATTCAGGTTCGTCGTCTTTTGTTTTATAAGCAAAAGACCAATCACTTTCGATCACATGTCCTTGAACAAACCCCGAAGTTTGCACATTTGTAGATTTTTTCTGATTTGAAAGATCTGCAGATCCCCCTAAAAACCATGCGACTCTTGATCCCAATCCAAAAGCAAAAACGGTTCCAGGTCGATATGAAGTAATTTGAATAGCAGGGTTTGACGAATCAATGTCTTGATAATTAAATGTTTGAAACCCCAAAGACAATGTCCAAGCAAACAAGGAAGTATCAACAAGATTAACTTTAAGTTGAGCGTTATAAATTTGAAAAAGATCTCTTAAAAAATCAGTGCTGATTTGTAAAAAGTCAGTAATGCCTAGAGCAAGTTGACTACCATAAACAAACTGACCTGCAGACAAAGTATAAGGACTTGGAAGTAAATGGGACTGACTAAAAAGAGGATTGAAATGCCGTTCTGTTGCATGAGACTGAATCGAAAAAATCAATCCGATGATAATAATAAACTTATTCATCTTGCATAACATTGAGAGCGAGACGGCCCTTTTGAGAGTCATAAACATCAAAACGTACTCTTTGTCCTTCAGACAATGTTTTATGTCCATCTTGTTGTATCGCTGAAAAGTGAACAAAGAGTTCTTGTCCATCGGTCATTTCTATAAAACCAAAACCCTTTGCGTCATTAAACCATTTGACTTTTCCTGATGCCATATCGGATCATTCCTCCAGTTGAACGATCTGTTCTTTTATTATTCTGTCGAAAATATCAGTCAATGTAAAGAAATCAATTTATTGACGGTGTAAAGTTCTTAAAGAGTTTTCATGAAAATCAAAGACAATTTCATCTTCAGCTGCGTATCCAAGAACTTCTCGAATGACCTTTTGTTGAGTCACAGGGTCTTTAGTCAGTTTATCTACACGCACAGAAAGTTCTTTGACTTGGTCCTCAAGAGACGCGAGTTCTCTTTTTTTATTTTTAAGTAAACTTTTTAAACGAAAGGCTTGTAAAAGGCCCGGAGATCTTCCTTTCTCTCCAAAAACGCCAGAAACAAAAACAAGCCAAATACAAATAAACGCGACCCACAGCCAATGTTTTTGATAGCGCTTAAAAGACTCTACAGGATCAGACATCTGATCAATGGGTTTCTTTTTTCTAGATTTTAGCTTTTTCGATTTTTGAAAAGACACCCTACGATTCTAAACCGCGAAAAGTAGATTTACCAGCAAATCGAGCTCGAGACCCTAAGAGCTCCTCAATTCGAAGAAGTTGATTATATTTCGCAATCCGATCAGTACGACAGGCTGAACCTGTTTTAATCTGACCACAGTCGGTCCCCACTGCAAGCTCAGCGATAAATACATCTTCAGTTTCACCACTTCGATGAGAAGTAATTGCAGAGAATCCATTTTGCGCAGCCATTCTCATCGTCTCTAAAGTTTCTGTGAGAGTTCCGATTTGATTGAGTTTAATCAAAATAGAATTAGCGGCACGTAATTCTATTCCTTTTTTCAAAAACTCAATATTTGTTACAAAAAGATCATCTCCCACGAGCTGACACTTCTTTCCCAATCGATCATTCATCAAAGTCCAGCCCTTCCAATCATGCTCTGAAAGGCCATCTTCAATAGAAATAATTGGATAATTTCGAATCCAGTTTTCATAAACATCAATCATCTCTTCTGCTGTTCGTTCTTTTCCTTCAAAGCGATAAAGAATAGGATCGTCTGGATTTTCAGGATGGGAGGCAAATTCACTTGAAGCCGCATCTAAAGCAATAAAAATTTGTTTTCCGGGTTTATAACCTGCAGAAGTAATTGCTTTCTGAATCATCTCAATGGCTCGCTCATGAGGATCTTCATTTCCAAAATCAGGAGCAAACCCGCCTTCGTCTCCCACAGCAGTGACAGCTCCTTCGTTTTTCAATAAAACTCGTAGCTGGTGAAAGACCTCAACTCCAGCCTGTAAAGCATCCTTGAATCGATCAAAACCTGCCGGAACAATCATGAACTCTTGAATGGCAAGGGAGTTATCAGCATGAGCTCCTCCATTGATAATATTCATCAATGGAACAGGTAAGGTGACTCCAGTAGATTCAAATAATTGAGAAATCGACTCAAAAGTAGAAAGTCCTTCAGCTTGCGAAGCAGCTCTTGCAAACGCTAAGCTTACCCCGAGTATTGCATTCGCACCTAAATTCCCTTTATTTGAGGTTCCATCTAATTCGATCAGAAGATCATCCAAAAGCGATTGTCTTGCAAACTCACGATCGACAATCGCTGGGGCAATTTTTTCTTGAACATGCTGTACGGCTTTAAGAACACCTTTTCCTAAAAACCTGGAGTTGTCTCCATCTCTTAATTCAAGTGCTTCGAACTCTCCTGTAGAGGCCCCTGAGGGGACAATTGCTCGTCCTAAAAAAAGCTCTTGAGAATCTGAATGCTGAACAGAAATTTCAACCTCGACTGTAGGAAAACCTCGAGAATCTAAAACCTCTCGTGCAACGACCTGTTTGACTTTTACCATTTGTGACATGCAGGCACTCTACCATAGGTCTTTTGGAAAAAAAGATTAGAATCTAGTTCTCAGAGTCATGACGCCCCAGATAACAATTCATCGCGTGCAGCGCTGCTGCTTTATAGGCTTCCGCCCAGGTCGGGTAGTTAAAAACAGTCCCAACGAAGTAATTAACATCTCCACCGAGATCCATGACTGCTTGCCCAATTCCAATAATATCTGCGGCACTCTCTCCGATAATATGAACACCCAGAATTTTGAGAGATCCTTTTTCAACGACAAGCTTCAGCATTCCCCATTGATCTCCAACAATCTGTCCTCTTGCGAGCTCTTTGTATGGAGCGCGACCAATCACAAAATCTTTTCCTTCTGCAATCGCCTGTTCTTCAGTTAATCCAATCGTTGAAATCTCAGGAATCGTATAAATCCCATAGGGGTAATTTTTTGATTTAGAACACGCATCATCAAGTCCTAGAGCATGACAAGTAGCGACCCTTCCTTGCTCTTTACTGGTTGAAGCCAGAGCAGGAAAACCAATCACATCTCCAACTGCATAAACTCCAGGAACGGATGTTTCATAAGATTTTTCAACCTCAATCAAACCTCGATCAGTTGGTTTTAACCCGATGTTCTCTAAACCCAAACCTTCAACATTTCCTTTTCTACCTAAAGCAACAAGAACCACATCTGTTTCAAGCACAGTCCCATCATTTAAAAAGACATCGACTACAGATCCCTTTTTTGTTTTTCTCACTTCTACTTTTTCGCATTCAGTTTCAAGCTTAAGCTCTAAACCATAGTGATCAAAACGTTCGAGTAAATGACTGACAATTTCTCGATCCACAAAATCTAATACTCTTTGATGGCGATCAATCAGAGTGACTTGAGTTCCTGCCATTAAGAACATGGCGGCATATTCTGAACCGATCACTCCTGCCCCCAAAACAACCATTCGTTTTGGGACTTTCTTTAAGTCAAACACAGTATCACTATCAACCACCAACTCTCCATCGACCGGAAGATGAGGATGCTGAACCGGGGAAGACCCCGTTGCAATCACAAGATGACTTCCATGAACGACTTGATCACCCGAGGATTGAACAACTTTGACAGAATGAGGAGAAAGAATCTGAGCTTCACCCATTAAAAAATCGACATGATTTCGTTTTAATTGGGCTTCAAAAATCTCTGACCCTTCTTGAACCACTCTATTCTTTCTTCTTAAGAGTCTAGACATATCCGGAAAATCTGGAAGGTCAGTGATATCAGAGTAGTGCTCCTGTTCCCTTCCCATGGTTCCCTTAGATCCCATAGACCATCGATAAACACTCTCTCTTAAAGATTTTGATGGGATAGTACCTGAGTAAATACAACCGCCCCCCAAAACTTGTTTTTCAATGACAAGTGCTTTAAAGCCGGCTTTTGCAGCTTGAATTGCGGCATGATGCCCACTGGGTCCTGATCCTATTACAATGAGGTCATATTTTTTTTCAGTCATTGGTTCTCATTTTAAACAAAAACGAATACTTTTTGGGAATTAAAAACCTGACGTTTTCATAAAAAATCAACTTGAAGAAC
>PBMP01000041.1 GCA_002722705.1 Pseudobdellovibrionaceae bacterium
AGAAGCGGGAAATTCGGGTACGATGAGAGGTCGATTTTTTGGATAAAAAGGATCAATTTTATTCAGCCAGATCTTAAAAAACAAATCATCCCAAGTGTCGGTTGTATGAACTTGTATTTTATTTTTTTTACAAACTTCGATGAAGGACTCTTTAGATTCAAGCTCATAAATTGAATGTTGGATATGTTTTATGAAGAGTTCATCGACTGTTTTTTTAGGCCAAGGGAGAGTAAGGTCAATCTTTTCATCATTAAAATTAATGATTGTTTTTTTTAAGATTTTTGTTGAAAGAAAATAAACCAGTTCTTGGATTTCTTTCTGAATTGTTTTTTCATCGACATGAGCTTGGTACCATTCAAGCATTCGGAATTCGGGCTGATGACATCGAGAGGTCGGTTCGAACCGAAACGCACTACTCATTTGAAAGATTTTTTCTAACCCCCCAGCGAGTAATTTTTTCATCGCAAATTCAGGAGAAGTGGGAAGAAAGTGTGTTACTTTTTGCGCACCGTAGGGCCTAACTTCAAAAGGGTGGATGTGAGGTTCCATTCCTGGGTTGGGAACCAATAGAGGAGTCGGGGTTTCTTGATAGCCTTTTTCTTGAAAAAAAGACCGAATGTTCATTTCCGTTTTTAAGAAAATATCGGTTCCATGTATTCGCCTGGGATGAAGAATGGTTTCGAAGTCCATTCCCTCATTTATTCAACTTTTTTTAAGGATACAATGGCAAATTGCATAAAATTCGAGATTACAAAAAATACGGAGAGTGATAAGTTTCTGCCAAATGAAGATTTTTCCAAAAGATTTAGAAAATCTACTCAGTGCAAACCTTTCTTATGAGCCTCGTTTTCCAAAATCTTGGTTAGAGGGAATTTCATGGAGACCTGCCTCGGTTCTTGCCCTCTTTGCGAACGATCAAAATAACACCTCATTATTATTGACTCAAAGAACTTCGGAGGTAGAAACCCACAAAGGGCAGGTTTCTTTCCCTGGTGGGATGGTTGATAAAACTGATAAAGATTTGGTGCAAACAGCTTTGAGAGAAACTCATGAAGAAGTGGGGATCTGTCAGACTCAGATTGAAGTGATTGGTGCGCTTCCGGTTCTCCCTATTCCTGTTTCTTCTTTTGAAGTAACGCCTTGGGTTAGTTTTTTAAAGCAATCTCCAGAAAAAACTTCTTTAAATTTAAACGTTTCAGAAATAGAAACCGCATTTTGGGTCCCGATAAAAGATTTTTTAGATCCGTCTGTGTATGTGCGTGAAACGAGAGAAGGGATGTTTCAGGGAAAGAAATATTCGTTTGAGACTCATGTCTATCGAGTTCAAAATCAAGTGGTTTGGGGAGCTACTGCTGCGATGATACATTTGATTTTAAATTCGTTACAAAAAGATCACAAAAAAGGGTGAAGCTCGTTGATTTATGAGTTATTTCCTTATGTATGAAAATATTTGGACTTTTATTGTTTTTGGTTAATTTTTCTCTTTACGCTCAAGATAATATTTCGGGTGAAATTAAAGATCGCCGAATGAATGAGGTGATGAAGACAGAGCAGGTTCCTTCAAATGAACCCGTACTGATTTCGGAATCTTCAGAAAAATGGAAAGGAGCTCCACAAAAGAAGCAATTTACTTCAGGGGGGCTTTTTGGTCTTGGTGTTTTCAATGGTTCTGCGGCATTTTCAGGAGAAGCAAATTTTGGTTTTAAGTTAATGAATCGAGGGTTTGCTCCAGATTTAAATAACCAAGTTTTTTTAGAAGTTCTGATGGGTCCAAATTTTTTAAAGGGTTCTACTGCTTGGAGATATGGCGCCCAATTAAGATGGGACTTCACTTATGACTTAGATTGGACTTTTTATGCCATCGGAGGGTTAGGTGGCTTTTTTGCTTCAGATGATCTAGGAGGGCAGTTTCAATTCTTTCCTCGATTTGGAGTGGGAGCGTTTTTGTTTTTTACGGATCTTTTTGCATTACGTGGCGAAATCAGTCATGAAGCTACGACTATTGGTTTCTCTTTTTGGTACTAATGGTGTCTGAGAATCAAGGCTTTTGGAAAGGTGCTGCTTATTGGGATTCTCGGTATCGCGAAGGAAATACTCCGTGGCAGATGAGTGGGCCCTCATCCACTTTGATTTCTCTTTTGTCTGAAGCTTCTCTTTCTTGTGGAGCCACCGTTTTAGTGCCAGGGTGTGGAACGGGTGCGGATGCGTTGTATTTTGCTCATCAAGGGTTTCAGGTTTCTGCGGTTGATTTTTCCAAAACGGCTGTTGATGATTTGAGAGTGCAGGCGAGGAGATGTGAAGTTCCTTTAGAGGTCCTTCGGTCTGATTTTTTTGATATTCCATCGACGTGGAATCAGACATTTGATCTTGTGGTGGAACATACTTTTTTTTGTGCGATTGATCCTAAGGATCGAGAAAATTATGTTTCTAGAGTAAAAGAGCTTTTAAAGCCGCAAGGGCTTTGGATTGGGGCTCTTTTTTTAACGAATGAAAAAGAGTTGTATGCTGCCCCTCTCTTTATGGAAAGAAACGGCCCTCCTTTTTTAACTTCAGTAGATGTATTTAAAAAACTTTTTTCAAATGATTTTGAAATGAAGAAACTTGAAATGTCTCAAGCCGCTCATCCAAAGCGTCAAGGAAACGAATGGGCTGCTCTTTTACAGTTAAAAAAATAAAAGCCACTTTCTTACGTTTTAAATAAAAAAGTGGCTTTGTAGTTCTTTCTATTTTTATGTCTATTGGCTGATACCAATCATATTATAGAGTTTTGTATTTGTTCCGTCTCCAGGAGATACTCCTACACAGAAGAGCATAGTTTTTCCTGAACCTCCTGCATTTGCAGAAACTTGGCAAAGCATTGGATTAGAGCCCGCAGCTGTTGTGACAGTCGTTTTGAAAAAACCATTTGACGGAGAATTATGAGAAGAGACTGAGATTGTTGCAACATCAGTTGTTGATACCACTCCATTTTCTACGTCAGTGTAGACAGCTCCCGTTCCACTTGAGGTTGAATTGAAAGTAATAGAAAGGGGCTGTGTTTGGTTTGCTCCACTTTGACTTTGATCAAATAGAATTCCCGTAAAGGTTTTTACAATATTTGCAGGATTGTAATAAGCACTTTTAGTCGCTACAATTGTTCCTCCGGCTGTTCGAACGAGGGCTCCTCCTCCTTGGGTAAGCCACATGTTTCCAGCTCCACCGTCAATGGTGACGACTCCACCACTACAGGTATCAATAGTAAGAGAAGTTCCTGCTCCCAATGAGTTATAGCCTAAGTCATAGCGAGTCGGAATTGAAGGAGAGTTCGTCGCATAGGTGTAGCTGAATGTTCCAAAAAGATCAGCTCCCGAGATTAAAGAGCTCCCCCCGTCGTAGTCAGTCACAATCCAATTCAGAGAAAGATCCGATGTTGGACAGTCATTGAGAGCAACCATTGGAATGATTTCTCCTGAATCAAATGGCTTTAATAAAAATGCAAAGCCAGGAATTTGGAGTCCATAGGCTTGAGCACCGACAGTGGGTCCTCCTGAGCCAGTTACAGAATCCACAGTAAGTTTTAAAAATCCGCTACTCAGTGTTACATAGGTACCAGCAACGGTGAAGTCAACACTTCCTCCTACGGTTGTTCTTTTTTCAATTGAAAATCCGTTACCTGGAGTAAAAGTAGCAGTATATGCGGATCCGGGACCTCCATAGGAAGTTCCACTGGACCCTGCTCCACCACTTCCACAAGAATTAATAAGAGCTCCGATAAAGAGCAATAGGAATGCTTTTTTTATAAATCTCCTCCATAAGTGAAATTTGATTTTATTAGTTTATGAATAAATTTTTGCATGAAGGAGAGTGATAAAAAAGGTAAAAAAAAAAGGAAGCTCTTTTCAGAGCTTCCTTTCCTATAAGTTTGACTATGATTTCAAACTACCAAGTGTAAGTCAAGCTGGCAGCAGTGAAGAAACCATCGTTCACACCGAAGTCATCTTCGAGGTTGTTGTTTGCGTCAGCAGAAGTTGAACCCCCGATGACCCAATCAAGATCAACTGGACCAAATTTCCAAGTTGAACCGAAGTTTGCATTCATTGCGTTAGCTGTAGTGACTTGGTGGTTTTGGTCATAAACGTTGTATCCAAAACCAGCTCTCATTGTCCACCAGCTGAAGAAATCACCTTCAGCAGCTACGTTTAAAGGAACAACAGTTCTGTTTGTACTTGCTGTAGAACCAGTGTTTTTAGAAACGTGCTTGAATAATCCGATGTTATAAGAAAGTTTTACACCTTCTCCAACAGTTGTGTTTCTGTTGATTGCCAATCCGTAACGGTTGTTTGAGATACCGTCTTTGATTGAGTCTTTTCTCCAAGCAACAACTGGTGACCATTCACCCCAGTGGTAACGAAGACCAGCTGCGATTTTTTGGTGAGTAAGATCAACTGCAGGAACTTTTTCTTTACCAAGCACTTTGAAGTGAAGGAATGGTTCGAAATTCGCAACAGAAACCCCAGCTTTTAAATCAAGGTCTGTATCTGAGTTATCGCCGTTTTTAGCAGCAGCGTAACCAAGTCCAACCCCCCACTTAACTCCATGGTCTCCCCCGAAGATCACTTCAAGAGGTCTCATGTTAGCAGCAGTTCCGTAAGCAGGAAGATCGTTTTGTCGGTTCATGAAAACACCAAGGTTAAAAGAACCAAAGTTAGTTACGATTCCACCCATTGAAACGTTACCCGCAGTTGACGAGTTAATGTCTCTTTCTAGAGTCACCCAGTTTGTGTAGTCATTAACATACGCTGGGTTGTAGTTCATGTTGTATGCGTCATCGACGAAGAACGAACCAGAAGTACCTTGAGCATCAAGGATTCCGACTCCACCGTCTCCTGTTCCGAAAACGAGTGTTCTTGCTCGTGAAGCCATTGCGTTATTTGCAGACAAAGCTGCGACTGTTAGACAAATGATGAGGATTCTTTTAGTCATCCTATCTCTCCTTTTTTCACTAGACTAGTGTACTGATTCACATTTTCATTCCTATGACTACAAAGAGACTTCGAAGATCTCTTCCCATAAAACTCCCTTCTTAGGAGTCAACGTAAAGTCAGTACTGCAAGACTTTCGTAAGGGCGTCAGCTCTTTACTAGAAGTGACGTAACCTTTCCTTACTACTGTTGTCAGAAGAACAAATGCTTACCCACAGGTTAGTCTTTTTTGATCTGGTGTCAACACCTTTACGCCCTACTAGGGATTGTATGAATGCGATGAGTCATTTCAGTGATTGTTTATTTCTCATTTAGATTGTTTTTTTTTATGAACGATTGTTTATTTTTTGACGCAAGTCACTTGTTCTTTTTAATCAAAAAGAAGCGACTTAAAACGCAAAGTGAATCTATAATAATAGTATGGCGAATCGTAACTCTTCACGGATGGCGGGTGAGAAAAGCATTGCAATGGAAGTTTTTGCTGTTTTTGTTTTTGCGGCGGCTCTTTTTTCAATTTTATCATTAGCAACATATTCTTCAGAAGATCCTTCGTTCTTTTCAAATATTTCAAAGAATGCGGAGAATTGGTGTGGAATCGCAGGAGCATATTTTTCTTCTTTGCTTTTGCTCTCGATGGGGTTGGGAGCATTTCTTATTCCTGCAGCGCTTTTATTTATTTCTGCCACTCTTTATCAAAGAGAAGGGGCGGTACGAGTGCTTGGTATTGTCAGTGGAATGGTTTTTTCTGTAATGGCTCTTACTGTCTTTTTGACACTTCAGTGGGAAGTCTTTCCTTTTGGAGGGGCTTACTTGCTTACGGGAGGTGCTTTTGGATCTTGGATGGCACAGTGGCTTTCAGATGTTTTTAATCCTATTGGAGCAAGTTTAGTTGCTGCAGCACTTTTTTTAATTGCATTTGTAATGTCTACGCCTTTAGTTGTGTCTCGTGCATTAGGTTTGGCATTGCAATCTGTGAGTTCTTGGTTTTGGAGAGCTACCACCGTTCTTTCGACTTACTTCATTTATTTATTGGGATTATTCACCGTAAGAGTATCAAAAATGATTTCTCAAGCTCTGAGGCATTTCGCCTTTCGAATGATGGAGTTGAGTCATGCTCAGTTAGTTCATTTTAAAGAGTATCGTGAAAATAAAAAACAGCTTCCAGATCCTGAAGAACCGATTGAAGTAGAAGCTGAGGTTTTAAATGATCCAGTCGTCGAGTTAGAGATTGATGAAGAATTATCAATGGAAGATGAAGAGGACGAGCTTGAGGAAGAAGAGAGTGATGAAGATGAATATGAGGACGACGAAGACGAAGAGTATGAGGACGAAGAATACGAAGAGGAAGATGAAGAGGAGGACGACGAAGAACCTGAATCTTCTTTAAAGAAAGCTCCCGAAATTCTCCCAAGACAAAATGAAAAACTAGAAGAGATTTCACAAAAAGCAGCAGAGAAACTTGCAAAAGCAAGAGCATCAAGTCGACGACCAGGGCAGTGGAAACTTCCAAGTATTGAATTTTTAGATCGTCCACCAAAATCAGATGCATCAGTTGATCGAGAAAAACTGATTGAAAATTCTCGTATTTTAAAACAAAAATTTGCAGATTTTGGTATCGAAGGAGAAGTAACAGCGGTTCGTCCTGGACCTGTGATTACTTTGTATGAGTTTAAGCCAGGTCCTGGAATAAAGGTTTCAAGGATTGCAGCTCTGTCAGATGATCTTTCAATGGCTCTTTCAGCCAGAAGTGTCCGAATTTTAGCTCCCCTTCCTGGAAAATCGGTAGTGGGAATTGAAATTCCGAGTGAACAGAGAGAGAAAGTTTTTTTAAGAGAGTTTTTAAGTAAAAAGGACTTTTACGAAAATACAAAAGAAATTCCGGTAGTCATGGGAAAAGATATTGGTGGGCAATCGATCATGTCGGATCTTGCTCGAATGCCTCACCTTCTTTGTGCAGGTCAGACGGGATCTGGAAAGTCCGTTTTTATGAACGGATTGATTTGTTCTTTGCTTTACCGTTTCACTCCTGATGAACTTCGTATGATTTTAGTTGACCCTAAGTATATTGAATTTCGATCTTATCAAGATTTGCCTCATTTGCTTTTACCTATTGTTGATGATGCTGAGCATGCGAGTACGGCTCTTAAATGGGCGGTCCGTGAAATGGAACGACGGTATAGAATTCTTGCAAAGATGGAAGTCAGAAATCTTGCTTCTTTTAATGAAAAAGTGGAGGCGATGGGTTCAGAGGTTGTTGCAGATCTTCTTCAAGCAGAAGAAAGTGAAACGTCTCGAACCTCTCCTGTTTCTGGTTCTGACTGGATTGAAAGTTTTGAAGTAGGAGAAAGTGGAGAACCTCTGATCGGAAAACTCCCTTATATTGTCGTGATCATTGATGAGTTAGCTGACCTCATGATGCTTGCTAAAAAAGATGTGGAAGTTTCGAT
The DNA here is from genome assembly GCA_002722705.1 of Pseudobdellovibrionaceae bacterium. Lineage (GTDB taxonomy): Bacteria > Bdellovibrionota > UBA1018 > UBA1018 > UBA6935 > UBA6935. Next base: position 7,409 of record PBMP01000041.1, read on the forward strand.
CGCTCGGATTGCTCAAAAGGCGAGAGCTGCGGGGATACATTTAGTCATTGCAACGCAAAGACCTTCAACTGATGTAGTTACGGGATTAATTAAAGCAAATTTACCTTCAAGAGCCTCGTTCTCATTAGCAAGTGCCGTTGATTCTAAGACCATTTTAGATAAAGGTGGTGCAGAGCGGCTCCTTGGACAGGGAGATATGTTATTCATTCCACCTGGTTCTTCTCAGTTTCAAAGGCTTCATGGGGCTTTTGTGTCTGATCAAGAAATTAATAAAATTACTTCCTTTTTAAGAGCTCAGGGAAAACCCGTCTATCGAGATGAAATCTTAACCGATGAAGAAGAGGGCATAGATTCTGGAGATGAAGATCAAGATGCACTTTTTGAAGAAGGTGTTGCGTTAATTCGTCATTCTGGTCATGCTTCTGCTAGCTTTTTACAAAGGCACTTAAAGATCGGCTACAATAGAGCTGCTCGAATGATTGAAATGATGGAGGCTCGAGGGATTGTTGGACCATCCGAGGGTTCGAAGCCTAGACAAGTGCTTATCCGTTGAGTTAGGGTGGATCTGTGATTCATTTATTGCTTTTAATATTGGGAATAGGAGGACTTGGAGGGGGTATCCTCTTTGCCGAGCCTTCAGACTCTCCCCCTTCTGTTGAAAAAAAAACTTTTAATGACAAAAAAGAAGAAAAAACAACACCGAAAAAAGTTAGAAGAAGTCGATGGCGAGAAAAAAGGTATGAGGGAACCACTGCCAGGAAAAGAATCCAAGAGTCAGAAGTGGTTATCAGAAGCTGGTATAAAGATTCACGTGGCCAAAGGCTCGTCGTGGATCCGGATTAGCCAAGCTCCCACTTTGCCTTTACCGATTAAAGACGCAATTCAACGTCTCTCTCAGGCTGGATTTATTTGTTATGTTGTAGGTGGAAGTATACGTGATTTTTTACTTGGAAGACCTGCAAAAGATCATGACTTAGTAACCAATGCAACTCCAGAGCAAGTGGTTGATCTTTTTGAGAGATCAATCGATGTGGGTAAAAAATTTGGAGTCATTCAGGTTGTGGTTTCAGAAGGAGACTCTTTTGAGATTGCTACCTTTAGAAAAGATTTAGAGTATAAAGATCATCGACATCCAGAGTCGATTGAGTTTTCTGATGTTTCAGAAGATGCTAAGCGTCGAGACTTTACTATTAATGGACTTTATTATGACATTAAATCCAATCGAGTTTTAGATGAAGTTGGGGGAATAGAGGATTTAGAAGCAAAGCAAATTCGCTGTATTGGAGAACCTTCAAAACGCTTTCGAGAAGATGCACTTCGTATGCTCAGAGCTGTTCGATTCAGTGCTGCTTTGAATTTTGAGATCGAAAAAAAAACAAGTGAGTCTATTTTAATTCATTCTCCTTTGATTCGAGAAGTGAGTTCAGAAAGAATTCGAGATGAACTTAATTTGATTTTACAGGGCCCTATGCCAGTGGAAGGGTTCCAGCTACTTTTTGAGCTTAAGTTACTAAAGGTCATTCTTCCGGAGCTTGAAACGTTAAAAGGAATTGAGCAAATTCCTTCCTATTTTCCAAAAGAAGACCTATGGAAGAACACGTTTAGAGTTTTTGAACATCTGAGGAAAAACCATGAAAAACCTTCTTTGGCTTGTTTGTGGGCGGCACTCCTTCATGATATTGGAAAACCCGTTGCTTTTTCAAAAAATCAGCTTGAAAATTTTCAAAACTCTGAACGAGAAGGTGCAATTCTTTCAAAGAAGATATTGCAAAGACTTAAGTTTCCACAAAAGTTCGTTGAACAAGTGAGTCAGATGGTTGAAAGTCTTCCAAAATTTAGAGGTGTTTTTGAAATGAGGGAATCGACCATTATTCGTTGGGTAAGAGAACCTTACTTTGAAGATCTTTTAGCTCTTCATGAAGCTCATGTTCGAGGAACAGATGGAAATCTGGCTTTTCATCAATTTGCTTTAAGTCGGTTTTTAGAAGAAAAAAAATATGTTCAAAAAGAGCGTGAAAAGCTCCTCAGTGGTGATGATTTGCTGGCTTTAGGGCTTTCAGCGGGCCCCCAGTTCTCAGAAATTTTGAGGGAAATTGAGGATTTAGCTCTAGAGGGAGAAATTCGTTCAAAGGATGAAGCTTTAGAGTATGTGATTAAAAATTTTGTAGTATAAATAGGCTATGAAAAGCCAGAGCCAATATGACGCTATTTTCGAATTCTCTCATATTGGAATTGTGATTACCAATTCTGAGGGAACGATTGAGGAAATTAATCCTTTTGGTGCGGCTCTGTTTGGTTATGCTGCTGTAGATTTGATTGGTCAAAAAATAGAAATTTTGATTCCAAAAGAAGTCCAGTCAAAGCATGAAATTCATCGAAAGTCTTATATTAAAAAACCAACTCCTCGTTCTATGGGACTGGGGAAAGATTTAAAAGCTCAGCATAAAAACGGAAATACTTTCTTAGTTGAAATTAGTTTATGCTCTTATGAAATTGGTGGAGAGTTTAAGGTGGTGAGTTTTATTAGTGATATCACTCAAAGAAAGATTGCTGAAAACGAACTCAAAGAGTTAAATGTCGAGTTAGAGAGAAAAGTTAATGAAAGGACAATAGAACTTTCAGACGCATTAGTTGAACTCAGTCATATTAATAAAGATTTAAAAAAGAGTGAATCACAAATAAAAGAATCTTTATCTCAGCAAAAAGAATTAAATCAAATGAAGTCTCGTTTTGTTTCTATGGCTTCACATGAATTTAGAACGCCTTTAACGCGAATCTTGTCATCGGCTAATTTAGTTGAAAAGTATATTGATAGAGATCAATCTGAAAACTGTAAAAATTCAGAAAAAAAGAAAAAGCAGATTTTAAATATAAAAAAATCTGTGAAAATTTTAACTTCTATTCTTGAAGAATTTCTTTCGCTAGATCAATTAGAAAGTGGAAAAGTTCATACTTACTTTTCAGAGTTTAATTTAAAAGAATTAATGGATGAAGTTATTCTAGACACTGAAGCGCTTTCTGTGAATGGGCAAAAAATTTCTTTTTCTTATGAAGGTGACGAAAAAGTATTTCAAGAACGAGAAATGTTGAGAAATGTTTTATTTAATTTAATTTCAAATGCATTTAAGTATTCTTTTTCAAATCAAAAAATAATTCTGAAAGTTCAAGTGAGAAATAAAAGCATCAATATAGAACTCCAAGATTTTGGTGTGGGTATACCAGCATCTGAACAAAAATTTCTTTTTAATCGATTTTTTAGAGCAAAAAATGTCATGAATATTAAAGGAACAGGGTTGGGATTGAATATTGTAAAAAATTATGTCGATTTGATGAAAGGTCAGATTGATGTAGAGAGTATCGAAGGAGAGGGAACGAAAGTTTTGTTGTCGTTTCCAATGGGTAGTTAATGAAAAAAGTACTTTTAATAGAAGACGATGAAGTCATTCGAGAAAATGCTGCTGAAATTCTCAGTCTTTCTCAATTTGAAGTAAAGGCTGCAAAAAATGGGAAGGAAGGTGTTCTTCTTGCTAAAGACTGGCTTCCGGATGTTATTGTGTGTGACATTATGATGCCTGAATTAGATGGATATGCAGTCCTTCATGTGCTCTCTAAAGATCCGATGACATCTGAGATTCCATTTATTTTTTTAACGGCTAAAGTTGAAGGAAAAGAAATTCGTAAAGGTATGGAGTTGGGGGCTGATGACTATTTGACAAAGCCTTTTGATGAGATGGATTTAGTGAGAGCGATTGAAACTCGGCTTAGGAAAAAAGAAATGTCCGAAAAAAGATGGGACAAGAGAATTAAAGAATTTGATGGATTCATTGATGACGTAAGGAGCAAAGCGACTTTTGAGGATACAATTGAAGATTTTCCGGAAGTAAAGTACCAGAAAAAACAAGTGATTTTTCATGAAGGGGATCTTCCTGAGTTTGTTTTTTTAATCAGAAATGGAAAAATTAAGATATCAAAAAATCATGTGGATGGAAAAGAATTGGTTACTCGAATTTTATCCAGAGGTGATTTTTTTGGATTTACTGCGATGATTGAGGGGCATAACTATAGTGAGTCAGCTGTTGCACTCGATGATGTCTTGGTGAGGAAAATTCCAAAAAAAGACTTTTTAAATCTTCTTTATGGTGATCCTGCTCTATCGAATCGATTTATTAAAATTTTGACCAAAGAAGTAGAGGAAAAAGAAGCTCAAGTTTTAAGTATTGCTTACGATACAGTGCGAAAAAGAACGTCTGAAGCTCTGCTGAGTCTTTCTTCTTCTTCTTTGGTGCAGAAAGAATCTCAGGCGGAGATTTCTATTACTCGGGAAGATTTGGCAAAGATGATTGGGGATGCTACTGAGACAGCAATTCGATGTCTGAGCGACTTAAAGGAAGATGGACTGATTGAAGTCAGAGGAAGAAAGATTTTAGTAAAGGATGTCAATGGGTTAAAAAAATTGAGGTGGTAGTCCTGATTTCAATCATTCTTTTTTTTTGGAGACATCATATCTTTATTGCGACGAGGTGAAATAGCCTATGTCGATGAAATCAATTTTGTTACCTACAGACTTCTCTGATATTTCGCGAAATACAGCCTTTCAGGTGTTGCGGTTGTTTAAACAAAGCTCTGAACTGATTTCATTAGTTTTTGTGAGTTCCTATCTTTTGCCGATAGTCGATAGTCAAAATGCAGTCGTTGTAAATGATTTAGTTAAAGCTCAGGTTTTAGAGAATTTGGAAAATGAAAAACGTTTTTTTTTAAAATTTTCAAAAGAAATGAAGCTAAGCATCGAAGTGAAGGCTCGTTTTGGTTCGATTGAGAATATTGTTCCAGAGCTCCTGAAGAGTGAAAAATTTGACTTGATTGCAGTGGGAAGAGCTCACTCTGGAGATCTTTTGAGTATTTCTAGGTCTTTGAAAGAAAAGGGTTTGTCATCACCCCTGCTTATTGTTTAAGCTGATAAAACAAGCTGATTAATATCATTTTTTTTGTTTTTTCCGATCATAGGTTTTGGCGAGCGGTCGTTAGATAAGAAGAGTGTAATAAGTCATCAAAAACAAGGAGAATAAGAATGAAAAATACGTCAGCTGTTCAAGATTATATGACCCCATGTCCTCAAAGTGTTTCAATTGATTCCTCAATTGGAGAGGCGATGGCTATGATGGAAGAGAATGATTTTCGGCATCTTCCGGTGACTCAGGAGGGGCATGCAGTGGGCCTTTTGAGTGAACGTGAAATTAAACGATACGAGTCTTTTTTTGATCGAGGTCAAACAAGAGTTTCTGAGGTAATGATCTCCGATCCTTATGTAGTCGATAAAAAAACAAACGTTTCTGAAGTGATTCGGGTGATGGCTCAGAATAAATATGGAAGTGCAATTGTTAAGGGAAGTGGAAATCAAGTTGTTGGGATTTTCACGACAACAGATGCGTTGAATCTCATTTCTAAAACGATGGAAGAAAAGGAAAATTAAATGTGTCCTCTTTGTATTTTGACAGCGGTAGGTGTTGGTGTAACTGGTACTTCCGGAGTTTGTTTGATTAAAAAAAAAATGGAAGTCGAAAAAAGTTAAATCATGACTGAAAATGTTCAGAATTACTACTTTGTGGTTCAGGGGATGCATTGTGTCTCCTGTCTCACAAAGGTCAAGGGGCTATCTCAGAGTTTGGATGGGATTCAAGATCTTCAGATTGATATGTCTAAAGATTTAGTTACGGTGCAAGGGCTTGATGGCTTTAGTCAGTCTCGTTTTGTTGAAGCGGTTGAGGGGCTTGGGTTTCGAGCCAGTGGAGTTGAAAAGCAAAAGGTTATTGAAAATCAAAAGGACTCTCGTTCTGAGGTGATTCGCCTTGGAGTTACAGCGGCTTTAGCTGGAAACTTAATGCTCCTTTCGTTTGCTACGTACGCAGGAGCACCTGATCGTTATAATTATTATTTTTCATGGATTTCTTTTTTTCTGTTTGTTCCCATTTTGCTTTATTCTGCTTTTCCATTTTATCAAAATTCATTTTCAAGCTTGAAGGCAAAAAAAGCTTCTATCGACGTTCCGTTGGCAATTGTGATGGTTTTGGGTGGAGCACTTAGCTTAAGAAATCTTGTATTAGGACATTCTGAAATTTATTTTGATTCATTGAGTGTCCTTGTCTTTTTAATTTTATCTTCTCGAATGATGGTAAAGAGTGTTCAAAAACACTATATACAGCCTCTTTCCGTAACAGATCTTCTGGGAGATTCGACAATTTCAAGAAAACGAGGTGATCAGATCGAGGAAATTACTCGATCTCAGATTAAAGTAGGTGATCTTCTTCAGGTAGTTTCAAATGAGGTTGTGCCTGCAGATTCGATTTTGAGAAGTTCAAGTGCTTATTTTGATTGTTCGATGATGACTGGAGAGTCAGATCCGGTAGAGATTCATCAATGGGAGCGTGTTGAAGCGGGTTTTCGATGTCTCTCTGGAGTCAGTGAAATTGAAGTCAGCAAGCTTCCTCAAGATAGCCGTGTACAAAAGATGACGGATCAAATGAATTCGATTCTTTCTCGGCCGAGTCGAATCGCGTCTTTAGGGGATCGTATCGCGCAAATTTTTACATTAAGTGTGATTGGAATTGGGGCTTTATTTTTTGCTATTTATTCCCAAATTGATTTAAATCAAGCGATTTATCGATCTCTCGCATTGCTAGTGATCGCTTGTCCTTGTGGGATTGCAATTGTAACTCCATTGGCTCTCAGCTTAGCGGTAAGAAAGTCTTTAAAAAAAGGACTTCTTATTAAAAATGTTGATACCTTTGAAAAAATCGCACAATCGAACTTTTATATTTTTGATAAAACAGGAACGTTGACATCGAGAAGTTCTTCTCACTTTGAGTGGCAGGGGGACCTTCCTTCAATGGAAATGCAGAGAGTTATTTTTTCTCTTCAAAAAAGAAGTTCTCATCCCATTTCCGGAGCAGTCATTCGGAGTTTAAGTCCTGAGTCATATGAAGAAGTCAAATTGACCCAATACGAAGAAAAGGTTGGATTTGGTGTAGAAGGTGAATTCAATGATAAAAAATATTGGATGACTGGTATTCCTGGGGAGAGTCAAAAAATTGGACTATATTGTGATGGAGTGCTTCTTGCTCAAGGGACTTTTTATTCCGAACTAGAGCCCGAGACTGTTCGTGTCATTCGTGAATTAAAAGAAAAAGAAAAAGATATTTATATTCTTACGGGGGACCAATCAGAAAAAGCGAATCGATTGAAAGAGCTTTTAGATTTGGAAAGTGATCATGTTCATTCTAAAATGACACCAGAATCAAAAATGGAATTTATTTCAAAGAAACAGAATGTTGTTTACATTGGGGATGGAATGAATGATGCGCTTGCGATGTCTCAATCTCTTGTGAGTGTTTCGATGAATCAAAGTGTCGATACTGCTTTTAGGGTTTCTGATGTTCATTTATTGAGAACGGGTGTCACAGGAATTTTGGATTTGGTTGAAATTTCTGAAAAGACTCGTAAGGTAATTGTCAGTATCCTTGCTATTTCTTTACTTTATAACATTGCTTTTGGCACATTTGCCCTGTTAGGAAAGATTACACCACTTGTAGCAGCGATATTGATGCCTTTGAGCAGCTTAAGTCTAGTTGCGATTTGTGTACTCCAATTTCGAAAGGAGAAGTTGTGACGATTTTGGTGATGACCATACCAGTTACTTTTTTACTTGTTTCTTTTTTTGTTATTGCGTTTGTTGTCGCGGCAAAGAAGAATCAGTTTAAAGACTTAGAAACGCCCGCACATGCGATGTTGATTGAAAATGAAGAAAATGAAGATTTAATGGGAAGGAAAACAGAACATGAAAAATGACAGTCTAAAATCATATTATGATGATGTCATCGTCCGATACTTTATTTATGCGACCCTGACCTGGGGAGTGATTGCTTTTATTGTTGGACTTTGGGCGGCTTTACAACTTGCTTTTTGGAAATTTAATTTCGATTTAGAGTGGTTGACTTTTGGTCGAATGAGACCTCTTCATACAAATGCAGCGATTTTTGCATTTGGAGGAAATGCAATTTTTGCTGGAATTTATCATTCGACCCAGCGTTTGTGTAAAACGCGAATGTATTCAGACTTTTTATCGAAGATTCATTTTTGGGGATGGCAGGCAATTATTGTGGGTGCGGCCATTACTCTCCCGTTAGGGCTTTCTCAGAGTAAAGAATATGCTGAGCTTGAATGGCCATTAGACATCGGGATTGCGTTGATTTGGGTTATTTTTGCATACAACTTTTTTGCGACTCTTTTACGAAGAAAAGAAAAGCATATTTATGTTGCGATTTGGTTTTATATCGCAACTATTATTACAGTTGCGGTTTTGCATATTGTGAATTCGATTGAAATCCCTGTTTCTCTTTTTAAGAGTTATCCAGTTTATGCGGGAATTCAAGATGCAATGGTTCAGTGGTGGTATGGACATAATGCGGTTGCATTTTTTCTGACAACTCCATTTTTAGGGTTGATGTACTACTATATTCCTAAAGCGGCAAATCGCCCGGTTTATTCATATCGACTTTCAATTGTTCACTTTTGGGCTTTGATTTTTATTTATATTTGGGCAGGGCCTCACCATCTTCTGAATACCTCTCTTCCAGATTGGGCTCAGAACTTAGGAATGATTTTTAGTGTGATGCTTTGGGCTCCAAGTTGGGGAGGGATGATTAACGGTCTTTTAACTCTTAGAGGGTCGTGGCATCTTTTACGAACAGAGCCTGTGATTAAATTTTTGGTGACTGCCGTTACTTTTTACGGAATGTCTACTTTTGAGGGACCTCTTCTTTCTATTAAATCAGTGAGTGCCTTGGGACATTACACCGATTGGATTATTGCCCACGTTCATGGTGGAACGCTTGGCTGGAATGGTTTTTTAACCTTTGGGATGATTTATTATTTGATTCCTAAACTTTTTGACACGAAGCTTTATAGTAAGAAATTGGCAACAGTCCATTTTTGGGTCGGGCTTTTTGGGATTTTGACTTACTACCTATCCATGTGGGCTGCAGGGATTACACAAGGGTTGATGTGGCAAGCGATTGATGCTTCGGGTAAGCTCGTTTATCCAGAATTTATTGATACGGTGACTCGTATTGTTCCTCTCTATATGGTGAGAGCATTGGGTGGTTCTCTCTATATAGTTGGTGCTCTGATTATGGTTTATAACCTCTTTAAAACGATAAAAGGGAGCGCTCATGGTGCAATTAAAGTTCCTGTTGCAGCTCCTTTTGAGCACAGAGAAACTGGAGAAAAAGAGACAATTCACCGAAAGCTTGAAGGAATGGCAGTAACCTTTAGTGTGCTGTCTTTTATTGCGATCGCAGTAGGTTCGGCCATTGAAATCATACCGACCTTGTCGATGCATGAATATATTCGTACGGAAGCGGAGATTCGTCCTTATAGTCCGTTAGAGCTTGCAGGAAGAGATATTTATATTCGAGAGGGTTGTTATACCTGTCATTCTCAAATGATTCGTAAATTGCCTTTTGATGTTCTTCGATTTGGAAAAGCTTCTACAATTGAAGAGTCAATGTACGATCGTCCTTTTCAATGGGGTTCTAAACGAACGGGACCTGATTTATCTCGCGTTGGAAAAAGATACCCGCATCTTTGGCACTTTCGTCATATGCTGAATCCTCGAGATGTCATTGAAGGGTCTATTATGCCTAATTATCCTTGGTTGTATACCAAGAATACGGAGTTCCATAGTCTTCGTAGAAAACTGTCTGTCATGAGTCAGTTAGGTGTTCCATATCATGAGAAAGAAGTCGCTGAGGCGGATCGTCTTGCAGAAATGGAAGCGATGGTAATAGCAAATGAATTAAAAGAGCAAGGAGCTCGTGGAGAACATTTGGAGCAAAAAGAAATTGTTGCTTTGATTGCGTATCTACAAGCTTTGGGACAGTTGAAGAAATAGGAGGAGTGAAATAATGAAAAAAGAAGCGCTCAGTTTGTTCGGGCACGGAGATTTGATTTTATTTAGTTTTCTCCTTTTTTTTGTAACTTTTATCGGTGTGCTCATTTGGGCTTTTCGGAAAAATCAAGTGAAGTTTTATAATCAAATGGCTTCAATGCATCTTGAAAAAGTAAAGGAACCTAATCACCATGAATGATTCTCAATCTGACAATAATAAACCACTTCCGCATGACTATGATGGAATTCAAGAACTGAATAATCCTTTGCCAAGATGGTGGTTAGTTACTTTTTATGGAACCATTGTTTTTGCGATTTTTTACTGGTCTTATTATGAGCTTTTAGGTGGTCCTTCAAGCGATGAAGCACTAACCTCTAAGATGGCAGTTATCCAAAAAGCTAAAGAAAAAGAAGAAAAGAAATTTGCATCTAAATCTGTAGAATTAGATGCAAAAGTTTTATTAAAAAATTCGGCAATGATGAAAAAGGCTAAAGGTGAATATGCGGCGAAGTGTCTGGCCTGTCATGGAGCAGCTGGAGAAGGTGGAATTGGACCTAATCTTACCGACCGATTTTGGATTCATTCACAAGGAGATATGAAAGGGATCTTAAGTTCTATTAGAACGGGATTTCCTGCTAAGGGAATGCCTCCATGGAAAGACTTGATTCCAGCAGATGTTCAACCTTATTTGGCTGCTCATATTTTCTCATTAAGAGGAACATCCCCTCCAAATGCGAAAGCACCACAAGGTGAGGAGATTAAAAATTGAGCATTAATCCTAAAGATTTACCTACGGAACGACCATCGAGCTTTAATGAAAAAGGAAAACGAAACTTTATTCATCCGGCAGTGGTGAAAGGTACGTTTAGGAAATACAGAAATATATTTTATTTATTTCTTATTTTAATTTTTTTGGTTGTTCCGTGGACTCAGTATGGTGGCGAACAGACTATTTTACTTGATTTAAGTCATCGTCGGTTTGTTTTTTTTGGACATACGTTTTGGGCTCATGATGGCCCACTTATTTTTTTTCCACTGACTTTAGCCGCAGTGGGCCTCCTTTGGGTGACGAGTGTTTGGGGTCGAGTTTGGTGTGGATGGGCTTGTCCTCAAACTGTTTTTATTGATTCTTTATTTCGTAGAGTTGAGGGTTGGATTGAGGGAGATCATATTAAGCGCCGAGCTCTTGAATCTGCTCCATGGACAATGAGTAAGTTTGGAAAAAAGGTTTTGAAATGGGGAATCTTTTTTGTGATGAGTGCTCATATTGCTCATAGTTTTACTGCCTATTTTGTAGGTGCTAAGGAGCTTGTATGGATTACTTTAGCTTCACCCACTGAAAATTTAGATCTTTTCATTTTTGTTCAATTTATTACATTAGTTCTTCTTTTTGACTTTGGTTGGTTTCGAGAACAGTTTTGTATCATCATGTGCCCTTATGGAAGATTTCAGTCTGTGCTTATGGGGAGGGAGTCTCTAGCGGTTCTTTATGATGAAAAACGAGGGGAGCCAAGACGAGGAGTCGATGATGGAAGTGGTGATTGTGTAGATTGCTATCGTTGTGTTCAAGTGTGCCCTACTGGAATCGATATTCGTAGAGGTGTTCAGTTGGAGTGTATTGCATGTACTGCATGTATTGATGCGTGTAATGACGTCATGAAAAAAACAAAGAAAGCTCCAAACCTCATTCGTTATGCAAGTGTTTCTAAAGAAGAAGGAAAAAAGTTTAATCCTTTTAATTTGAGAAGCATGGCTTATTTAACGGTTTTGGGAATTCTTTTTTCCACTTTCACTTTTATTCTTATGAATAGAAAAGAATATGATTTTAAAATTATACGTGCAGTAGATTCTCCGACTGTTTTCGTTCAAGATCAGGTGAGTAATCATTTCTATTTAAATTTTACAAATCAGTCTCAGAAGCCAATTGTATTGACTGAGATTAAGTTAGAGGATGGAAGTGTTGTTTCCCCCGAGTTGCCGAAGGAACTCCAGCCAGGAGATCGAAATAAAATTCATTTTTTTGCAAAAGTTAAAAAGGGACTTTTTAAGGATCAATATAAGTTAAAGAAAAAACTTTTTATTGATTATCAAAAAGGTGGAGTGACCTACAAGATTGAATCGGAAGTTTCTTTGCTGGGAGCAAAGAATTAATTTATTTTATTTTGATAAACTTTTTCAAAACACTCTGGATCAAATTCAATCCAGAGTGTTTTATTTTGTGAATAAGTTATCTTATTGGATTTTTTAATTCTTTTTACGTATTTTTGAAAAGTATAGTCTATTTCTATTTTACCCCACTGCTTCCCGCCGCTGTAGTGAAGGAGGAGTTGAGCTGCTTCATTTAATGTTTGAAGTGATGCAGTTTTATTTTTTTGCAATTCAATAACAAGATGTGCACTTGGTCTATTTTTGATGTGTAACCAAAGATCGTTTCCTTTTGCAAATCTGAGAGTAAGATTTAAGTTTTCTTTTAAATTTCTTCCCACATAGATTGGGGTTTGATCTGAAGATAAGAAAGTAGGGCCAGACCATTTTTTTTTGTTTTTAAAGTCTGATGAACTTTCTTTTTTAATTGCTAAAATTTCATAGACAAGATCAACTTTTGTTTTCCAATTTTCTGGAACTTTGTCTTCAAAAATCCAAAGATGAGTATTTTTAATTGATTCTAGATTTTTCTTTTTATTTTGTAACTCTTCGATTCTGGAGGTTGTTTCTTTAATTCTCGTTTTTGTTCTTTTTGATAAGTGAAAATATCGTTCAATTTCTTTTGTAATTGATTTTTCTTTTCCCGGGATTTGAATATTTTCCTCTGTTTCATAGTCATAGACTGTTCTGACTCCATTTTGAAGAGGTGGATTTTCATGGAAAACAGCTTTAAGGAGATTTCCATATTTTTCCCAAGGCGGTTCATTTTGACTGTGTTTTAAAGATTGTTGTAGTTTTTCAATTTGCTTCTGAATTGTTTTTTCTTGTTTTTTTATAGTATTTCGTATTTTTTGAAGATGCGGTAGGAAATAAGAAAAGTTTCTATGATCTTCAATTTCTCTGATCCAGGTTTCTATAGATTCTTGATCTGAAAAACGACTTTTAAGATCAGGAGTGTTTCTGCTTTCTTCTCGAGAAATAATTTCAAGAGTATTCTTTTTAAGAGCGTTTCGTATTTTTAGATTTTGATCTTTAATCTCAACATCAAATAATTGTGGTCGTGACGGAATCAATTGAAATAAAAGGCCATCAATTTTTGACTTCCCAAAAATAAGAAGAACTCTTCTGTCATTTAAAAGTACATCAAATTCGTGAAGAACTTTTCCCGAGAGTTTTTTATTGATTTGAAGTTGAAAAGGGCTTTGAGGAGCATTTGTAGAGGCTTGAGGACCTTTTCCTGACTTCCAATACAGATACAGAGGAGGTTGTAGGTGTACCCAAAGATGAAAAGGTCCTTTTTCTGATTCAAAACGAAAGACAAAAAGGTTTTTTTCATATCCAGTTGGATGATTTTTGAGTTTGGGAACAATGATTTTTTCAAAACGGAGAGTAGGGAGTTTTTCTTTAAAATGCTCAATAAGAATTGATAGGTCTTTGTAGTTCAGAGGCGTATTTGTCATGAGTTTCAATTCTTCTTTAGCTGAATGTTAGCATAGGAATAGAAAATAATATTGCTAGAATGTTTCTCGGGTACTTTATAACAATAAGTGTTTGACTAAGAAATATTTTATTTAACTCACTGAAGCTTTATTGAAGAATGCAATACGTGTTCGTATAGTTCTTGAATTTAAAGGGATTGCTCTTTGTGTATAATTAAGTCTTTGATTTCAAAGACTCTTTTTTATCATTTCATCTTCTACAAGACTTTCTCTTTAAATAAGCATATACTGGATCGATTTTTGATCTAAAAAAGGGAGGATTTCTTGAAACGTAAGTCTGAGCATGCATTCGAACTAAAGACGGAATTTCAACCCACTGGTGACCAACCTCAGGCGATTCAATCACTCGTTGGTGGAATTAAAGGAGGGCAAAAGCAGCAAACGCTATTGGGGGTCACCGGGTCTGGAAAAACTTTCACAATGGCAAATGTGATTGCTCAGGTGAAACGTCCCACATTGATTCTTTCTCATAATAAAACTTTGGCTGCTCAATTGTTTTCTGAATTTCGAGAATTTTTCCCAAACAACTCGGTTGAATACTTTGTTAGTTATTACGACTATTACCAACCTGAGGCATATATTGCGAGTACAGATACGTTTATTGAAAAAGATTCTCAAATTAATGATGAGATTGATAAATTAAGGCATTCAGCAACCAGAGCTCTTTTTGAAAGAGATGATGTTATTATTGTTTCTTCTGTTTCGTGTATTTACGGTCTAGGTTCTCCAGAAGCTTATGAAGGCTTGATGATCTATTTAGAAACGGGGATTGATTTAAAGAGACAAAAACTACTCAAATCTTTAGTGGATATTCAATATGAACGAAATGATGTGGATTTTCACAGAGGTACATTTAGGGTTCGAGGAGATATTGTAGAGATTTTTCCAGCTTATGAAGAAGAACATGCCGTCCGAATCGAATTTTTTGGTGATGAAATAGAGTCGATATCCATTATTGATCCACTTCGAGGCGTTAAAGTACTCTCTTTAGAAAGAGTGACGATCTATCCAGCAAGTCACTATGTGACTACCTTAGATAATCGTAAGCGTGCAATGGATAGTATTCGAATTGAGTTAAGAGAACGGTTAAATCAGTTAAAAGAGTTAGGTAAGGCAGTAGAGGCACAAAGACTGGAGCAAAGAACCTTTTACGATTTAGAAATGCTTGAGGAGTTAGGGTTTTGTCAAGGAATTGAAAACTACTCTCGTCATCTAACGGGGAGAAAAGAAGGAGAAGCTCCACCGACTTTGTTAGAGTATTTTCCGAAAGACTGGCTTCTTATTATTGATGAAAGTCATGTGACGATTCCTCAAATTGGAGGAATGTATCGCGGTGACCGTGCAAGAAAAATGAACTTAGTAGAGCATGGATTTAGGTTACCTTCGGCTCTTGATAACCGTCCGTTAAATTTTGAGGAATTTGAAAACCTTTTAGATAAAGTTCTGTATGTGTCCGCAACACCAGGAAATTACGAATTAGAACAAACAAAAGGTGAATTTGTAGAACAAGTGATCCGACCAACAGGACTTCTTGATCCAGTGGTAGAAGTACGTCCAGCGACTGATCAAGTAGACAATTTATTGGATGAAATTCGAAAGACTGTTGAAAAAGGGGACCGGGTTTTAGTGACAGTACTCACTAAAAAACTTGCAGAGGAATTAGCTGCTTATTATCAAAAAAAAGGTTTAAAAGTTAAATATCTTCATTCTGATATTGATACCTTAGAAAGGGTTGAAATTTTAAGAGACCTTCGATTAGGGGTTTTTGATATTCTTGTCGGTATTAATTTATTAAGAGAAGGACTAGACTTACCTGAAGTATCTTTGGTTGCTATTTTAGATGCGGATAAAGAAGGATTTTTAAGAAGCCAACGATCTTTGATTCAGACCATCGGAAGAGCAGCGAGAAATGCTGATGGTCATGTGATTTTATATGCAGATCGAATGACCAAAAGTATGGACATCGCAATCTCTGAAACAAAAAGGCGGAGACAGGTGCAAATGGAATATAATACCGCTCATGGAATCACTCCTCAGACGATTAGAAAAGGTGTTCGGGATATGATTGCCTTTGATGACGAAGAAGTGGTTGACTCTCGAGGTCGAATAGACAAAGCAAAGATGGCTAAACGAGTTTTAGGGACTGGAAAAGGAGCGCGATCTGTTGAAAACCGTTATCAGGCAACCCATCTTGATTATTTTGATGAAAATGAACGAATTGAAAAAATAAAGGAACTTTGTGGAGACTATTTTGTAGATTTACGGTCAGTCAATCAGACCGTAGCTGAAATGGAAAAACAAATGAAAGTTTCTGCGAAAGAACTTCGTTTTGAGGAAGCTGCTTCGTTAAGAGACCGGGTTCAACAGTTAAAAAAGCTCTCTCTCATGAGCCGTTAGAAATAAACTCCCACACGGAGGGCATAGCTCAATGGGATACTATCGTTGATTTCTCCTGTGAGAGCAAAGACGCGAAGGGCGATTTCAGCGTTGATTTTTCTTGTTCTGAAAAACTGGTAGCCTCCACCGAGTCCAATGAGAAATCCTCCTTTTACTGTTGAGCCTTCAAGTTCTCTAGACTTCGTTGCAAAACCCAAACCTAGTTCTCCACCTAAAAAAGGGGAGGTGTTTGTTTGAGAAAAGAAATAGTTTCCACCCAACCCAAGTGTTAAAAATCGAATTCCGACTTTTCCACCAAAAGTAACATCTCCTTTAATATCGATCGAAGCCGAGTTCATGTCCCAGGAGTGTGCGAGTGCTAACCCTAAAGCAATCGCATGATCGGTATCGATATTTGAACTATTAAGAGTCGGACCAAAACCAATCATATTTCTTGTGATGGTATCTTTTCGTGTTTCTCCTACCACCTCACGATTGTCTTCGACAGGAGCGCCTGTAATTTGATTTTTGACAGGGGTCTCTCGAATGACAGCTTTGACTAATCGAGTAACCGATTCATCAAGATCATCGAGTTTTACTGCTTTGAGGCGATGTGAATAAACAGTGTCGTCATCATCGAGTTTTTCAAGAGCTATTGAATAGGTGTCTCCAAGTTGGATGAGCTTCGCTCTCAGAGTGTATTGTGCCCGTCGTTTGCTTTCAGTAACTTGATGATGCCCACTGTCAGTGACGGATGACCGAATGAGTTCCTCAACGACGTTTGCTTTGTCACTTTCAGCACCTCCAACGGTTTTGACTGTTTCAACATAGAAGCGAAGAGCAAAGGAGTTAGGAGTCCATAGGAGTAAGCTAGCGGTGAGAAATAAAAGTTTCATTCTTCTATTGAACCCAAACTCAGGGGTAAAGTCGAGTGTTGATCTGTCCCTGGTGCATTCTGGATGTGACTCACTGCTAGTATCATTTATTTTTGATTGAGCAGGTATGAGATTTGCTTTTCATGAAATGAACAAGGAGTTGGGTGATGAAAAATGATTCTCAGAATTCATGGAATGAAATCGGGATTTGGTACTGGGTTTACGGAGTGATTCAATTGATTGCTTTTTTTGTCCTTTTCTAATGTGAAGTTAAAGAAGGGCGGGGTGAGTAAAAAAAAATAATGCATAGCAGTTAATGCTAAGTGTCTTTTTTGTAAAAAATTTAATCAAAAAGAGCTTCTGATTCCATCTACTTACCTATTTGTTTTCTTTCGAATAAGATGATGTTTTGCGTTATTTGAAGGTGCGATTGACCTCTATCCTGGTGCGTTGTTACTGACGATGTGCATTTAAAAAAGGGGTGTGTCGAATGAATCATATTGTCATGGGAATTTTAGGGTTTTCACTAGTTGCTCAAGCTCAAACAACGTTGGGCTATGATCCACTCGATTGGGAAGAAGGATCTGCGGAGGTGGTAACTGAATCTGTTGTTATTCCTCATTTTGATCGTATTCGTAAAAATCATGATGAAATTGAACTCAAAGGCCAAGGTCACCGTTTTCGATTTTTTTCAAAAAAAGGACGTCCTTGGGTAGAGGTCTCTAAAGGACGAGCTTCGATTCAAAGGCGAGTGAATGCGCGAATGAGAAATGTTTTGAATCAATGTTTCGAGGAACCTCTCAGTCGTCGTTCAAAAGGAAAAAAAGGTCCCTTGTATCGTATGAGTTGGACGAGGAAAGAAGGTTCGCGTTTACAAAAACAGAGATATTCAGTCAGGTGGCAAAAGAATGGAAAATGTTACGGAAAACTTGATTTTTTGAAACAGAGAATTCAAGTCAAAAGTCAGCAGTTTGGAAAAAGATAGTTTTCAGATGAGACTCGTCTAAAAATTCGATATAGAGAAGATCTAACTTAAAGGAGCTTTTAATGAATCCATTTGATCTAAAAACCACTTTGAAACCTGTTGCAACCACAAAAGATGCATCTGCTTCTACTATTCTTGTTTTGTATCATGGAACAGAAGGTAAAGCCTTATTTGATGCAATGGAAAGTCATGACTCTCAATTATTGGGGGCTCTTCAAAAAGAGCAGGGAATTAATGCTCTTGAAGGAAAAACAGATTCTTCAGCATGGTTTCAAACTTCTGAGAAGACTTATCTTATTGTGAGTGGTGGAGATGAATCACGTAGAGATCCTTTATGGATTCGACAGGCAGTTGAAAAGCATTTGAAAGCAGTTTGGGGCCGTGGAGTCAATCAAGCAGGAGTATTGCTTGTTGGTGGAAGCGATCTAGAAAACAAAATTTTAGCGGAAGCAGCAGTCGTAAGTACTTATGCTTACCAATCTACCTTTTCAAAGAAAGAAGAGAAAGAAAGATCAATTGAAGTCGTAGGTTCCTCTCTCAGTGATTTGGATTTAGAATCCGCAAAAATTTTAGCTTGCGGTACAATTGCAGCAAGGGAACTTTCTATTCTTCCTGCAAATTACGCAACTCCAGAGGGAGTTGTTGCAAGAGCAAAGGAATGGGCAAACGGTACAGATCTTACTTTTATGGTCTATAACCGAAGAGCATGTAAAGAAATGAACATGGGATGTTTTCTTTCTGTCGCCCAAGGTTCTGCCAATGAACCTCAGATGTTAGTGATGAGATATGAGCCTAAAAGTACTCAATCAAAAACCAAACTCGGGATCGTTGGAAAAGGAGTTACCTTTGATACCGGTGGAATTAATTTAAAAACAGGAATGCCCTATATGGGACTTTTAGATATGAAAGCCGACATGGGTGGAGCCGCAGCGACTATTGGTGGAATGCTCGCTATTGCTCGTTTAAAACCAGCGGTACCTGTCGTTGCTGTTTGCGGATTGACGGATAACATGGTCTCTTCAACAGCAACTCATCCAGGAGATGTGGTTACTCATGCATCTGGTAAAACTGTAGAAATTCAAAATACGGATGCAGAAGGACGATTAGTTCTTTCTGATGCACTTCATGTTGCGAAGGAAGAAGGAGCAACTCATTTAGTAGATGCTGCAACTTTGACTGGAGCATGCATGGTTGCTTTGGGGTCTTATTACACCGGATTGATGACCAATGATCAAGACTGGGCTAAAAAGGTCGCTCAGGTCAGTGCTGATGCGGGTGAACCGACATGGGAGCTTCCTTTAAATTATCGACACGAAGATGAAATAAAATCAGATGTAGCAGACCTCTCAAATATGGGGAGAGGAAGAGACGGTGGTGCAAGTACTGCGGGGATGTTCCTTCGACAATTTGTAGGTGAGACGCCTTGGGTTCATTTGGATATTGCTGGTTCTTCAGAAAGCAAAGATAACTTTGGAAAGCATGGAACTGCGAAGTATAACGGTGTTGCTGCTTCTTCCTTTGGAAGATTGGCAATGAGTCTAGATTAATTAAAAAAGTGAGGGGTAGAAGTAAGCTTGTTTTGATCTCGTAAGATCTGCAGGAGTGCTTCTGCCCATTCTTTATTTGAATTCAGTGCAGGAACCATATGAAACTCAGTTCCACCTAGCTTCATCCACTGCTCTTTTCCTTGAGTTTCAATTTCTTCAAGAGTTTCTAAACAGTCTACGGCAAATGCTGGGCAAACGATCATGAGTTTTTTTATTCCTTTTTTTGAAAGAGATTCAAAAACATCAGTGGTGTAGGGCTGTACCCATCTTGATTTTCCTAAGCGGCTTTGAAAGCTTGATCCTATTTTTCCGGAGTCGAGGTTTAATCTTTTTTGAATTGCAAGAGTCGATTGGATGCACTGACTGCGGTAACACCAAGGTTCGTCTTTATGGGAGCAGCATCGCTGATTATGCCAGCACTGACTGATTCCTTTTTTAAACGGTAAGACGGCTTTCATTGGAAGTCCGTGGTAGCTACAAAGAAGGTAGTCTGGTTGATTTTTATTCCAGAGTGGTTCAATACTCGCGCAAATGTTTTGGATCCATCTCTGATCATCAAAGTACCACTCGACCCATTGAATTCGGTTCAGATCAAAACCTTCATCTTTCAAAATAGATCGAGCGTTTTCTATTGAAGAGTAAGTGGTGGCCTTTGCATATTGTGGATACAGTGGAACAACATGAATGTCTTTGATTCCTTCTTTTTTAAAAGTTTGGATTGCTTTTTTTATTGAAGGGTTTCCATATCGCATTCCTAAAAGAACACGAGTATGGGGCTCTAATTTTTGAATTTCGTCAGTTAGGTTTTGAGAAATCCACAATAAAGGCGAACCTTTTTCTTTATCCCAAACAAGCTGATAAGCATGAGCCGACTCTGGAGATCGCTTTGGAGTAATCAGTTTTTTTACGAGAAACCAACGAAGTGGAAAGGGGAGTGGAATGACATTTTTATCCATTAAAAATTCATCTAAGTAGGTTTTTACAGCTGTTGCAGTAGGCGCTTCAGGAGTTCCAAGATTAATGAGTAGAATACCTTTTTGAGTCATGGTGGCAGGATTACCTCATAGTTTCTAAGAGAGTGCAAGAGGTACTAGTTTTAGATTAAAGAAGTCGGTTTTATGAGGTGAGTTTATGCAGCACTGTCGTCGTTATGATCGCTTTGATTCATTGCTTGTTCTTCAAGTTCTCCAAGCATTGCCTCTAAGTTAAGATCTTCTTCGAAATCGGATGGAGTGTCGATACCGAGTCGGGTTTTAATTTCTGAAGTATCCACTTCAGGCTCTTTGGTTTCTTCTTCGTTTTTTTCCGGTATTTTCATTTTTGATCGAGATGAAACATAGCCTTGATCGACGGCGTCTTTTAGTTCTTTAAAGAGGCTTTCGAGTGTTTCAGAGAGATCTGAAAAATCATCTTTTCCTTGAATAAGTTCTTTAAATGGAGGCAGTGTATAGTGTTCACTAAAATCTCTGACCACTCTTTTTAAAAGCTTAATTTTCCAATTAAAATATGCCCATGCAGCAAAGAATATACTGATACACAGAAGTGTCATTTGAATCATAATTCCTACGAGGAACCAGACTTTGAATTTTTCTAGTGATTTCCAGATGTGTTTTTTTGGGATTTGTGAAATCACACTCACTCCTGAAAACTTTGCTTTTTTAAAACTTGCAATTTGTAGGTCTGCTCCCGGGAGTTCTTCATACTCCATACGACCTTGAGTTACTTTTCTTTTAAAAAGTTTACGAGAAAGGGGAATGTGAGAAAGGTTTTCTCCTAGAGAAAAATGAGGTTCGCTTTGTGCGAGTACTTGTCCATGAGAATTTACGAGGAAATGAAAGACCTTAGAATGACTTCCATTTCCAAGTTCAGTTAAGAAACTCATATATTCATCTTGATCCACATAGATCTCTAAGTATTCGTTTTTATTTAAGCGAGTAGTAATTCGGATTGCTTTGCGTTCAGATGGAATTTCAACATATTCCAGAAGAGAGGTGGGGCCTTGTGAATGTTCAATGAAAGCAAAGGAGTGAGGCGCTCGTTGATGAAGGAGGTAGAAATCTTTTGCTTTGAATTCTGGTTTTCGGTCTGGATGTATGATGGTTTGGATTGCTTTCCAGTCCTCTTTTTTTCTTTTTTTGAACCGTTGAAGGGCTAAGAATTCATCATTTTCTCTTCCAAGAGATTTCGGACTTTGCAGGAGAAGTGAATGAGCATAGTGAATTTGAGATTGAGTTTTTTGGTCAACTTGAGAAGAGAGGAGTTTTGTATAGTCCCGAGTTTGTTGGTACGTCGAAAGTTTGAGTGCATTTTCATACAGATAGTAGGAGAGACCCCCTAAACCCAGACTGGTAAGGAGGGCGATCCCTAGGATAATGATACTCATTCGTATTGTTGCAGCAATATTCATTACAGAATCCTATCGGTCTATTTGGAATAGTCTTTGAGTCTTTTTTTTTAAGAAAAACTTCACTTTGATTATTGAAAACAGGATGTTAAATCTTCGCACAGGAGTCAAAAATGGAACGAGTAGTCAGAACCCATCGCTGTGGAGATTTAACATCTAAGGATTTAGGACAAACGGTTACTTTGTGTGGTTGGGTCGCAAAACGACGTGATCATGGAGGAGTGGTTTTTATTGATTTACGTGATCGGTATGGTTTGACCCAAGTCGTTTTTGATCCTGAAACTTCAGGTGGAAAAATAGCACATGAAAAAGCAAGTGTTTTGCGAACTGAATATGTAATTCAGGTTCAAGGTGAAGTCAGAAAAAGACCAGAAGGTCAGACAAACGAAAAACTCACTACAGGTGAAATTGAAATTGCAGTCACTGAGTTAGAAATTTTCTCGAAAGCTCAGACTCCTCCTTTTCCAATAGAAGAAGAAACCGAAGTGAATGAAAATGTTCGTTTGAAATATCGATATTTGGATTTGAGAAGACCCATGCTTCAAAAGAATTTGGTGAAACGGTCTCAAATCACACAAGCCATTCGTAAAGTTCTTGTGGATCATGACTTTATAGAAGTCGAAACTCCTCTTCTTTATAAATCTACTCCAGAAGGTGCGAGGGACTTCATTGTTCCAAGTCGTTTAAGTCCAGGAGAATTTTTTGCTCTTCCTCAATCTCCACAAACATTAAAACAGCTTTTAATGATTGGTGGGATGGATCGGTATTTTCAAGTGGCTAAATGCTTTAGAGATGAAGATTTAAGAGCAGATCGACAGCCTGAGTTTTCTCAAATAGATATAGAGATGTCCTTTGTAGATCAAGAAGTTTTGTTTCCGATGATGGAAGCGATGATGGCAAAAATCTGGAAAGAGCAATTGGGAGTAGAGGTAAAAACTCCCTTTCTTCGAATGCCTTATGAAGAGGCGATGAATCGATTTGGAAGTGACAAACCGGACATTCGATTTGGACTGGAGCTTCAGGATTTGAGTGAAATTTTTAGTCAGAGTGATTTTAAAGTTTTTTCTCAGGCTTTGCAGGAGAGTTCGAGAGGAGGGACGGGGTCGATTCGAGCAATTGTTGTTCCTCAAAAAGCTAAGGAATTTTCTAGAAAAGATTTGGATGAACTTCAAAAATTTACTTCTCAATATGGAGCGAAAGGACTTTTGTGGATTAAGGTCAATCAAGGAGAAGAGCTCCAGTCCCCTGCAGCGAAGTTTTTTACTGACACAGAAAAAAAACAACTCATTTCATCACTGAGTTTGAAAGAAGGTGATCTTGTTTTATGTGTTGCTGATCCTAAAAATAAAGTTGTTTTTGATGCGTTAGGTGCCCTTCGTTTAGAAGTGGCTGAAAAGATAGAGCTCGTTCCAAAAGAGGGTGCAAAAGATCCACGGTTTTTATGGGTGACTGACTTTCCTTTACTTGAATATGACGATGAAACTCGTCGTTATTACGCTCTTCACCACCCTTTTACCTCTCCAAAAAAAGATCAATTATCTGATTTTTTAGAAGGTAAAAATTTAGATCGTATGGCAGCAGATGCGTATGACTTGGTATTGAATGGAGTCGAGCTTGGTGGTGGAAGTTTACGAATTTATCAATCTGAAGTTCAGCAAAAAATGTTTGAAATTTTAGGAATGAACGAAGAAGAAGTCAAAAGTCAGTTTGGTTTTTTCATCGATGCATTGAAATATGGAACTCCTCCTCATGGAGGAATTGCTTTGGGATTAGATCGTTTAGTAGCTCTTGTTTGTGGAGTAAAGGCGATTCGTGATGTGATGGCTTTTCCTAAAACACAAAAGGGAACGGACCTCATGGCGACTAGCCCATCTGTTGTTTCTCCAGAGCAATTGGCAGAAGTCGGTATTTCTGTCATTCGTATGAATTCAGGTGATGAATGAAGCCTTCTTTCTCCCTAAGACAACGTAAAGAATCTCTTCAAAAATTTGAAACTGAAGTTTTTGATATCCTGATCATTGGTGGAGGGATTACTGGGGCAGCAGTTGCTAGAGACGCAGCAACTCGTGGACTGAAGGTTGCTCTTGTTGAACAAAATGATTTTGCTTCAGGAACGAGTTCGAGAAGTACAAAGCTTATTCATGGAGGACTTCGTTATCTAGAAAATAAAGAATTCAAGCTTGTTTTTGAAGCATTGAGTGAAAGATCTCGTCTTTTGGAAACAGATCCTCATCTGATTCATCCTTTAGAATTTTATCTTCCTGTTTATAGAGAAGATCGACATGGAATGAATCTTCTTTCTTTGGGATTGTGGATCTATGATTTTCTTTCTATTTTTAGGACTCCAGGACTTCATCAAAGACTTTCAAGAAGACAGTTAAAAAAGAGAATTCCTTTTTTAAAGGATGAAGGTTTAAGAGGTGGGTTTAAGTATTTTGATGCAAGTATGTGGGATGATTTATTAACGGTAGAGATTTTAGCTGCCGCTCAAGAAGAAGGGGCTGCTATTGCTCATTACGTAAAAGCTGAAAACCCTCAGTTTTCTTCTGATGGTAGAATTATTGGGTTTGATTTAGTTGATCAATTGGAAGAAAAGAATCCTCTTTTTATCAGGGCTGAGCAGACCATTGTGTGTACTGGACCTTGGACTGACTTAACCGGAAAAATTCTGGATTCTCAGTGGAAACCTTGGCTAGCTCCGAGTAAAGGGGTTCATCTCACCTTTGATCTCAAGAAGATTCCACTTCCAGGGGCAATTTTAATGAATCATCCTCATGACGGAAGAATTTCATTTGCGATTCCTCGAACGGATTTTGGGCAAGGAATTGTTATTGTGGGAACAACTGATAGTGCTGCACCTCAAAACCCATCAGATGTTCGAGTAAAAAAGGAAGATGTTGATTATCTCATGGGAATGTTGAATCAGTATTTCCCAGAATTAAAATTAGGTTATTCGGATATCCTAAGCGGCTATGCAGGGGTTCGCCCATTGGTGGGAGACTCAGAAACATCCGATCTAAAAGATGTCAGCCGAGAGCATGTGATTAAAGAAGGGGTAGGGCATACTGTCGTTGTTGCTGGCGGAAAATACACAACTCACCGAACGATGGCAGAAGAGATTGTCGACTTTGCTGTTGATACTTGGCGTAGTTATTATCGGCAAGGAAAGGCTCCTGCTGTTCCTTCAGTCAGTGCTGCTCGTACAAAAAAACCAACCAATCCTAGAGTAGTTAAAAAAGAAGTCGAAATGGCAAAGTATGCACATGCATCTCAGCCGATAGAAGCTGAACTTTGGGGTCTTTATGGAGCAAATGCTCCTTTTGTGAAGAGTCTTGTTGAAGAAGGTGATCAATTACAGATCAGTGGTTTTCCTTGTTTAGAAGCTCAGTTAAGGTATGCAATTCGTTTCTACATGGTGGTTCGACTCACTGATTTTATTTTTAGAAGACTTCCTCTTCATCTTTGCATTGAAAATATTGATCGATCTGTGCTGGAGCCTTTAGCTAGAGTTTGGGCAAAAGAATTAGATCGATCTTCAGAAGAGATGGAATCTGAAATTGAAAATACACTTTTATTTATTCATGAAACTTTAGGTTGGAAAAAAGCACTTAAGTGATTTTGATTAGATTATGACTCTTCCAGAGTGTTTTCCATTTCCAAACGAGGTTAATTGAAACAAAAAAGAGTCCTGCAGCCAATCCAAGCCAATACCCTTGAACTTTCATTGGAGTGTAAAAGCAAAGATAAATACTCAGAGCCATTCCAATAGGGTAGTGACCAATTAAGTTATAGAAAAGAGCTGCGGTTGTATTCCCTGCGCCTCGAAGTGCACCTGCTGCGATCGCTTGGGTTGAATCAAAAATCTGAAATCCAGCAACAATCCAAATAATACCTAATCCACCTTGAATAACTGCAGGATCATTTGAGAAAATTTTAAAAATAGATTCTCCAAAGATCAGAAAAATCAAAGCTCCTATGGTAGCTGTTGTTGCCCCCATTCCAAGAGCAACCCAGCCACTTCTTTCAGATTGAAGGGGGTTGTTTCTTCCAAGGTGATTTCCAACTCGGACTGCGGCAGCAGTTGAAAGTCCCATAGGGATCATGAACATAAGCGATGCACAAGAGAGAGAAATTTGATGAATTGCTGTTGGCAGTGCTCCCAGACGAGTAATGAGTGTGGTCGATAGCGCAAAGGCAGCGACTTCCAGTTGAAAATGAAGTCCGGAAGGAATTCCTATTTTGAGTAAATTTCGAATGAGATTCCAGTTCGGTTTTTTCATTCGAATAGGAAGATTCGAATTTTTATGAAAAGTATAGAGCGTATATACGGTAAGAATAACTAAAGTGACGTGAACAGCGATGACCGTACTGATGGCAGCACCAGTGGCTCCCATAGGTGGAAACCACCCCCCCCATCCCAGTACTAAAATAAAGTTTCCAATTAAATTAAATAAATTTGAAACCCAGATTGCAACCACGGTGGGTGCGACGATACTTCTTGCTTGCCAATACCTTAAAAGTGCATTTCCGATACAAAGAGCTGGAATTTCCCACATAACAATTTTGATATATGCAATTACATGAGGTTCGACTTCAGGAGATGGTTTCACCCAGTCTTTGTAGTAATGAACCAAAAAATAAAAAAGAGGAAGTAGAAGAAAAGATACAAAAAATGCGGTCCAGACTCCTTGGGTTGCAAGGTCTCTCACTTTTTGAATATCACCTGCTCCATCGGCTTGAGAAACGAAGGTGTCCAAGGCGTTATTCAAGCCAATCGCAAAAATTGCCACTAAAAATAAAAAGTTAGATCCTGCTCCGACTCCGGCTAAGATTTCAGGACTTGCTTTACCTGCAACCCAGATATCCACTAGGCCATAGGTTGAAAGCCCTAAATTCACGGCTACGATTGGTAAGGCCAATCGAAAGAGCTTTTTGATCTCGCGAATGGATTCGCCAGACATAACCACCTCATTGGTAAATTAAAAAATTTGTACTTTTACCCCTTCTTGTTGAAGGAAGTCACGAACTGTTTTTGAGTCCAAAGGTTCAAGTCTCCAAAGGAGCTTGTACATGAGCTGAAGAGTTTTTTCCCCTTCAGGAGATTGGATTCGATTGGTGATGGTTTTGACATCTTTTGTAATAGAAATCAAGTTATTCACTAAGGATTGAAGGTCTGTTTTAAATACTTTACTTTGATCTACCCATTGGAGTGTTTGGTTAAAGTTTTTACTCAGTTTATAAAGGAGCTCAATTGATCGAGTGATATCTCCCTTATTTTTTTCAACAAGTTCTGTGATTTTTCCAGCAAGATCAAAGCTTTGTGAAATTAATTGATCGATTCGGGGAGGGTCTACTCCAGCGACTTCTGACCCTGGCTTCAAGGAAGGGGTATGCTGAGAGCCAGGGGTGATTTCGATATATCTTTCACCGATGATTCCTGCAAGGTTGATATAGAATTGAGAATCTTCTCGGATTCCAACGGTTGCTTTTTTTTCTACAGCAATCTTGAGTCGAACAGGGGTAAGGGCGAGGTCAGGGGAGTCATTCGCACTTCCCGGAATTTTTTGAGAGATAGTTGCTTTTTTAGGAACAAAGAAATCAACATCTTCGACTTTACCGACTTTAATTCCGGAGACACGTACAGGAGAACCGACTTCGATTCCACCTGCAAATTCGTAAGTCACATAATAATGAGTTTCGGATTGAAAAGGATTGTCTACACCAATGATCCAGCCAAAGAGGATGGCAAGAACAGCTGTAGAGAAAACGAGAATACCGACTTTGGCTTCTGGAGAAAACTTTTTCATGAATCTCAGTTTTATCAGAGATTTCTAGAACTCGCATCATTCAAGTCAGTAGTGGAGTTAAAAAGTACAAAGGCCTTCGATGAAACACGTCACCGAAGGCCTTTGAGTTGATTTTATTTAGTCTTTAGTAAGTTCCAATCACTGATTGAGGGTCATTGTGGGAGCTGGTATCCCCAGTTCCTAATTGACCGTAATTATTGTCACCCCAACATTGCATATAGTTGTTGTGATATTTTACACAAGCGTGACTGGCTCCAATTGAAACATTTTTTGCACCAAAATTAATATTCCAGTGCTGTACGGGTTCAAAAAAGCTTTTGCTATAGGAATCTGTTTTTGAAATGAGATTTCCTGTATTTTTTCCCCAACAAAGCAGTCTTCCATCCCCAATGACACAAGTTGAATTATCACCTACTGCGAGATCGGTTGCTACAATTCCACTGAGATCTACTTTTTTGGGAGTTCGTTCACATTTTGCGGATCCACAGGTGGTCGTACTGACTCGACCGAGTTGTCCGTCGTTATTGAATCCCCAGCAGTAAACGTCTCCGCTAGTGGTTAATCCACACGTATGGTTAAAACCAGCTCCTATTTTTTTGAAGCTGATGTTGCCTGAAACGACTTGAGGACTGCTTTTATTTGTCGTGTTATTGATTCCAAGCTGTCCATAGTAGTTGTAACCCCAGCAGAGTGCCTTTTTGTTTTTCTTGATAAGGCAGGCATGTTGCCTTCCGGTTGCAACTTGAATTCCTTCAGTACTGTAAGCTTTTACAGGACCATTGGAATTGAAATGGGTTCCATCTCCGAGTTGTCCATAGTTGTTTTTTCCCCAACAGTAGACACCAGATTCAGTGTTTGCGCAGCTAAAGTAGGCTCCGGCAGCGACATCATTTGCCTTTGTCAATTGCGTACCATCTCCTTTGATTACTGTGACAAACTGATTTTTCTTATTTCCAGCAGTATAGTTTCCAAGCTGACCATGAGAATTACTTCCAAAGCATTTTACTAATCCATTTTGAATTGTACAGGTGTGATCATATCCTGCACCGACGGAAACCACTTCAGTGGCAAGTCCGTTAGGGGCGGCTGGATAAGATCGATTTGAGTAAGATCCTGCTCCCAATTGTCCGGAGTCTCCTTTTCCCCAACATCCAAATTCTCCGTTCCAAATGACACAAGCATGAAACCGTCCTACAGAAAAAGTAGTTGCGTAATCGTTGGGTTCGGCAGGTGCTGTGGGAATCGTTCCCCATATTCCTACAGTAACTCCAGAGGCATGACCTCCACCACTACCGCCTTCTCCAGGAAGATCAGGGACATCATCGTCGCTATCGCAACCAAAGGCTTCGGGTGTTTCTTCACAATTCAAAGGGGGTTCGTCACCAACATTAGTTCCACCGAGGAGTTGGTATTCTTCATTATTCCCAAAATTTGCTTTTTCGGTATTGTTACAGGCTCCAAGAGCCGTCATCAGACAGAGTGTTCCAATCTTTATTGTCTTCTTATTCATTTCCGCAGTCCCCTTTTCAAAAGTATCCTTAGGTTCTTATCGACACATATTTGCTAATACTTTAGTTTTTTTATATGTTTTTATTTGTCTTTTATATCAACAATTTAACTGTATTTTTGTTTGGTTTTGAGATTTGTCTTTATAATTCAAAGCTTTGAAGACAAGAAAAAAAATTCAAATGGTCTGACTTTAATTCTTGAGTGTTAAAAAGGTCTCGTGTTACGTGTAATTAAAACAAACGTTTGAAAGGTGTGAGAGTATGTATTTAACTCGTTGTTTTTTCTCTCTTTATTTTATTTTAATCGGTTTTAACGCAAAGGGAGAAACTGTTCTTTTAAGTGACCAGGCGTTGCTTAAGATGATTTCAGATCAAACCCCCTCTGTTGCTCGGATTCGGTCTGCATTTTATGCAGGACAAGCAGCTTTAGAGGTTCAGAAAGACCAATTTGCATTAGAAGGGTATTCAAGTGCTGGGATTCGTGGAACAAAGGAAAGAGCATTGTTAGAATTTTCTCCCGTATTTAGTCCCATTCGAACGGGTCAGATTGGGGTGAAAAAGCAGTTTCAGTATGGAGTGAGTTTAGATGCGAATGTTTCTGTGGATCAGCGATCAGCGACATCCAGCCTTTTTACAATTTCAAATGGAACGACACTATCTGGCCAATTATCTTTAAGCTTTGATTTATGGAAAGATTTTTTAGGAAGAACTTCTAGTTCAAAGTTAACTGATCTTGAAATGTCTGCTCAGCGAGCTGTCTGGGAAGAAAAAATTAATATACATTTGTTTAAAATTAATGTTCGACGACTTTATTGGAGATTAGTTGCGAATCAAGAATCTCAGATTTTAACTGAATCTTTATTAAAAACAGCGGAAGTGCAGCTCAAGGATGCGGAAAAAAGACAGGCAAACTCGATTGCAGATTCTTCTGAAGTGGCTCGTTATCAATCTCAAGTCGCTGATCGAAAAGCAAATTTAGTTTTTTTAAATTATCAAAAAAATATATTGGTTCAAGATTTGAAAAACTTACTTCCACAACTAAAAAAGGAATCCTTAGAATTAAAGCCTTATGATTTAGATCAAACAGTTCAGCAGGTTTTGGCTTGTACAAAAAAAATTAGTGAATTTAAGGAAGCGCCTTTAGAGAATACTTATTATGACGAAATTTTAAAAACTCTTGAAAAACAAAAAACAGTTCGTCTTAAAGCAGATCGAGCTTATAACGACATTGATTTAAAGCTCAATACTCAGCTAGGAACAACGGGGGTTGATGCAGGAAATGGAACAGGGACTTTGAGTGGGGCCTTTTCAGATTTATCTGGCAGAAACAGAATGGGTTATGCCGTTGGTCTTGAATTAACGGTGCCGTTGAGTGCGAGTAAGAATCGTACACAACGAATGCAAGAACTCAGAGATCAGTATCAGCTCGATGCGGAACAGGTTGAATTAAAGACAAAAATTGAAGTTGCGCATCGACAACTTCTCGAATCAATGAATTCTCTCACTCAAGTCGTTCGTCTTCAAAGAAAGAATAGTGAATTTTTAAGGAAGAGATTAAAAGGTTTAAGAAAAAAATATAATCAAGCTCGAATTGATGTGAGTACTTTGGTGAATGATCAGAGTGCTCAGTTGAGTGCAGACTTATCGGTAATTGAAAGTCAGACTCATGTTCTTAACGCTCTTTTTGAATATTTATCAATTTTTACACAAACCCCATGTGAGTTTAACAGGAGTTAAACATGGAAAAATTAGTCGTCTTTTTTTTAAAAAACAATAAGCTAACGGTGATGCTTTCTGTCCTAGTGGCAGTGGGTGGATATCTTGGAATGGTTGGATTAAATTCTGAATCCTTTCCTCAGGTCAACTTAGCCACAGCAATTATAGAAACAGACTATCCAGGAGCGGCTCCTGAAGATGTTGAAATTAAGGTTACCAAGCCGATCGAAGATGAAATTCGAAAAGTTCAAGGTTTGAAAGACGTTCGTTCGATTTCACAATCAGGAAAAAGTAAAATTATCGTCCGTGTTGATATGGACCATTACGACGTTGAAGTAGTGATGTCAGACTTGGAGCGCGCGATTGAAAAAGTAACTCAGCTTCCTGCAGATTTACCAGAAGATCCTAAATTTACTGAAATTAAATCAGATGAGTTTCCAGCGATTGAGTTAGCTGTTTTAGGAGATAATACCAATAGAGCGAGGGATTTGATCGCAGATCAGCTTGCCGATGATCTTGAAGACTCTCGTAGAGTGAAAGGAGTGATTCTTTCTGGTTATACCGAACGAGAATTTACGGTTTTATTAGATCAACAAAAATTAGATCAGTTTCACATTGGTGTAAACGAGGTTCTTCGAAAAATTCGCTCTAGAAACTTGGATATTCCAGGCGGAGATTTAGTTCGTGGTGTCGAACAACAACTCGTTCGTATTAAAGCAAAAGTGAGGACAAGTAAGGAACTGAGTGATCTTGTTATTCGTTCGAACTTTTCAGGTAGAAAAGTGACTTTAAAAGATGTGGCTACGGTTGAAGATAGTCATGAAGAACCACGGTTTTTATCCAAGTACAATGGTAAGGATGCAACCATTCTGATTGTAAATAAAAAAGGTGGAGCAGATACAATAGAGCTAGTGACTGAAGTTCAATCGGTGATTGATCGATATCAAAGTATTTATAAAGACCAGTTTCCAATTATTATTTTTAATAATGAAGCAAATAAAGTGAAAAATCGTTTAGAAATTTTAGGATCAAATGCGTTCTCAGGACTCATTTTAGTCGTAGTTTTTCTTTTAATCTTCCTTCCGGGTTGGATCGGGATTATGGCGAGTTTTTCACTTCCTTTAGCTGTTTTAGCCACGTTTGGTTTAATGCCTTCCTTCGGAATGAACTTAGATGCAATTACTATTTTAGCGCTTGTAATTGCATTAGGGATGCTTGTGGATAATAGTGTCGTTATTTCTGAAAACTTTACTCGATTACGTCTGACAGGAAAATCCTCTTTTGATGCTGCTGTCGAATCAGTAAAGACTTTAGCTCTTCCAATTACTGCAACGGCGATGACGACTATTGGGGCTTTTTTACCGATGTTAGTTACTCAAGGAATTATGGGAGAATTTATTAAATTTATCCCCATTGTCGTGACGATTGCTCTTGTGATCAGTTTGATAGAAAGTTTTTTTCTTTTACCTTTGAGACTTCAGTATGCAGGAGATCATACTCGGGGAGCTGAAACTTCTTCAGGACATAATGATTGGTTTCAAAAAATTATTGATCGATTTCAAGGGGTCATGAGCTACTTGGTTGACCGACGGTACCGAGTTGCACTTGGGTTTACTGGATTACTTATATTTTCTTTTGTGATGATGGGCGTGTTTAATCAATTCATTCTTTTTCCAGCAGAACAGACAGAGGTCTATTTAGCTCGATTTGAGGCACCTATTGGAACAACACTAGAAAGAAGTCATGAGCTTTCGGGTATTTTGTCTCAAAAAGTAGCAGATGTCTTGGGAAATGATGTCAAAGCGATCGTTGCAAAAGCAGGAACATCGCTTGAGCAGCCGAATGATCCGAGAGGAAAAGAAGGAAATAATGTTGGGATGTTGGTGATCTATGTCACCGATGAAGCAAAATTTGATTTGGATTACCGAGTCGCTTTGGAAAAGCTTAGAAAAATAAAAATGAGTGAATTTGATCGATTGGAGTTTAGTGAAAGGATTAATGGACCTCCGGTTGGGTCTGCAATTAATGCTACTTTTAGATCTAATAATATGAATTCTCTTCAAACAATGGTTGAAAAAATACAAAGAGAACTTTCATTAGTTGATGGGATTTTTGATTTAAAAACCGATGAAGTGATTGGAGATGATGAAGTTTTTGTGGAAATTAATTACGCTAAAGTAGACCGACTGGGTCTTTCTGTAAGCGAAATTGGTGAGACGGTACGAACTGCTCTTTCGGGAACTCGAGCTTCTGATGTTACTTTGAATAACAAAGAAGTTTATATTCGTGTTCAAATGAAAGAAAAAGATCGTCAAACGATTACAGATTTGAATGAGTTAAAAGTAATGGACCTTGCTGGAAATCTAGTACCTTTGAATCAACTAGCAACTTTTAGAAGGGAGAGAGGAACTCCTCAAGTGAAGCGTTTTGATTTCAAAAGAGCAGTTACTCTTACAGGAAGTGTGAATGAGAAAAAGATTACATCGCAGCTTGCAAACCGTAACTTAAAGGAAATTTATCAACGTTTATCTGTTGATCACTCTGATGTGAGCTTAGTTTTTGGTGGTCAAGCAGAATCAACAAAAGAGTCAATGGAGAGTTTGGGAAAAGCAATGGTTTTAGCATTGTTAGCAATTTTTGCTTTGATGGTTTTCGTATTTAATTCTTATATGAAACCCATGATTGTAATGTCGACTATTCCATTGGGACTTGTAGGATTTTCTATTGCTTTCTTTTTACACGGAAGACCTGTGAGTTTTCTTGCAATGATTGGACTAGTGGGACTAGCAGGAATTATTGTGAATTCTGGTATTGTTTTGATTAGCTTTATCGAACAAATGCGAGAAGAAGGGCAAATGGAACTCAGAGAAATCTTGATTCAAGCTTCTGGAATGCGTTTAAGAGCCGTTGTGGTGACTTCTTTGACAACTGTTAGTGGATTATTACCAACAGCTTATGGAATCGGTGGTTCTGATTCGATTCTTGTTCCAATGACTTTAGCAATGGCTTGGGGACTGACTAGTGGTACGATTCTCACTCTTCTTTGGGTTCCCTGTGCTTATGCAATACTTGAGGACTTAACGATGACATGGAATAAATTTAGAGGAAAAAAGAAAATAAAGTCTAGAGCTGTCTTTTCTAATGGCGCTTCTGTCTCTCATAAATAGGATGATGTGATGGGAGAAATTGAAACTAAAGACAAAATTATTCAAACAGCTCTACCTCTTTTTGCAGAATTTGGATTTAGTGGAGTCAGCATTAGAAGTCTTGCAAAAGAAGCAGGAGTCAATATTGCAGCAATTAATTATCATTTTCAAAATAAGGAAAATCTTTATTACTCGGTAGTGGAATATTCTTATTTACAGATCCAAAAGAATATAGAAGACCTTGAGTCACAAAAGCAATGGGAGATAGAGCCTTTTGTTTTAGCGATGTTTGATATGTTTCTCGAAAAAGGGATGTTTTTGGTGAATACCTTTAAAATTCTTATTTCTGGAGGAAAAATTTTTGATCAATTATGTCAAAGTGGATGTTTCAATGGACCATCAGGAGCGATGAGTCTTTCTAAAATTCTTGATCGAGAAGTACCCGGGGTACACTTAAAAGAGAAAAGGCAATTTATTCATTTAATTTTTTCTCAGATTACTCACTCAGCAGTGATCTTATCATCAATCTCATTTCATGATCACCCAGAAGTTGTGGAAAGAGAATATTCGTTAAAGTTTGAAGAAATTCGAGAGGCACTTATGATGCTTGTTGAGATGGGCTTGGATCACTTAAAAAATAATAGAAAAAACTGTTAAAAGAAGAGATCTTTTTTATTAAAAAGATCTCTTCTTTTAAAACTTATCTACATCTTGTGGTATCGAGAATTTCCAAAGGATTTTTTGGATCTAATCCAAAAGTTTAGTGTCTAGTGTTCCTTTAATTATTTTGTTCGTCACCGGTACTGATTCGGTTATAATGCGCCGAGGTTTTATAGTGTTTTTAATCTATTTTCTTAGTTCATAAATTGAGCAAAGAAAGAGCTAAGCACGAAGTCCCATCCGATGACTGTTACGGTTGCGGTGACTACCGCATTTGTAGTGGATGTACCTACTCCTTGAGCCCCTCCTTGACATCTGAAACCGTAGGCACAGGCGATGACAGGAATCAGGCTTCCAAAAACAACCGCTTTTGTAAAAGCAGAAACAATATCAATTGGACCTACAAAGTGCCTAAGAATAGAGATGTATTCTAGAAGAGAAAAATGATATCGAAGGACGGCTACTCCCACAGCACATACCAGTGTAGTCATAATTGAAAACAATGTAAGACAAACCATCGCAATGATGCATGCAATCCACCTTGGAAAAACTAAATATCGAATTCGATTTACTCCAAGGAGTTGAAGAGCTTCTAATTGATCGGTGATTTTCATGGAAGCCATTTCTGCAGTCATTGAGGCACCCACTTTAGAGACGACGAGCAGAGCGGGGATTGCAATTCCAAGTTCTCTTAAAATAAATTGTCCAGTAAAACCAGGTACCATTGAAATTGAACTCAATGCCAAATCCATATGATGAACCAGTTCATTTGTAATAACAAGACCTGCAAATGCAGTTGATATTGTGATAATCGGGAGAGATTCAAATCCGATATGAACAATCGCATGAATAATTTCTTTTTTTCTCTGAAAAACAGCACCAGACTCTTTGAATACTTCAAAAAATAAAATCCAGGAATCTTTAATCGTTTCATATGTTTCTTTTAAGTTAGCTTTAGAAACCGATTGCATGCATCCATCCTTGAACAGTTGAAACACTCTCTTGGAGTCCTCTTAAAAGATGACTCATGAGATAGTTTGTTAAAATAATATAAAAGTTAATAGTCACTGCCGAGCGGGTTACTGCTCTTCCAACGCCTTGAGCCCCTCCTTTTGCGTAGAAACCATAGTAACAGCAAACGCTTGCGACAATGATTCCATAACAAAGGCCTTTGGACATTCCAGAGAATAAGGTCCATCCATCAGTAAACCTGGGAATGGTTGAAACAAATTGAGCAACATTAATTCCATAAAAAAGAGAGCAAAAACTCATTGAACCTAAAATGCTTACCATCATTCCTATGCACAGGAGAAAGACGGTTGCGATTACGATAGCAAAATATCGAGGTACAATGAGGTACTGTATGGGTTGGGTACCCAAGCATTCGATCGCATCAATTTGTTCCGTTACTCGCATGGTACCGAGTTCAGCTGTAGTGTAGGCACCAATTTTTCCGGCGAGCAGAAAAGAGATGAGGAGAGGACCAACTTCACGGATAACAGTCGAAGTATTGAGTCCTCCGAGGTAAATGGAGGCATCGTATTGACTGAGCATTACATAAAACTGAACAACAAGTATTGCTCCAACAAAGAGTCCAGAGAGTAAAACTGTGGGAAGTGATCTCCAAGCAATTGAAGAAATTTGATGAAAAATTGCTTTTTGGTTTCCTTGGGTATGAAAAAAAACACGATGGATCTTTAACCAAAATAAAGTGATTTTTCCTAATTGCTCAAAAAATGAAAGAATACTTGAACCCATCACAAAAACTCCTCTTGTTCAAGAATCTCAGAGAGAAAGTCTTGGATTAAAGGATCCGGATGGACTTTTATTTTGTCGACTGTATCCAATGCTAAAATTTTTCCTTGATCAAGAACTAGAATGCGGTCCGCAATTTTGAGTGCACATCCCATGTCATGAGAAACAACGATACTCGTGACTTGGAGTTCTTGTGATAGTTCTTGAATGAGGTCATTGATTGTATTTGTGGTAATGGGATCAAGTCCTGTCGTGGGTTCATCAAATAAAAGAACTTTGGGTTTTGGAGCTAATGTACGAGCTAAAGAAACTCTTTTTTGCATTCCGTATGAAATTTCAGGAGGAAAGCAATCGCAGAGTTTTGCAGGAAGGTGTACTTGGTCCATTTTTTTTAAGACGGTTTGTTTAATCTCACTTTCTTTAAGGACTCCATGAAGGCGAATAAAATGAGGTGTTCTGAGTCCAAAAGCAATATTTTCATAAATGGTAAGAGAATCTAAAAGAGCGGGATGTTGAAAAACCATTCCGCATTCGAGTCGTGTTTTTGCAAGTTCTGTTTCCGAGAGTGTAGGAACGTTCTTTCCATCTACCCATACTTGTCCTGAATCGGGTTTGAGCAATCCAACAAGATGCTTGAGAGTGACCGATTTTCCCATTCCTGATTTACCTAAAATGAAGAGGATTTCTCCCGGCATAACTTGAAAAGAGATATCGTCTAGTATCTTTTTATTCCCGAATGATTTTTTTACATGAGTGAATTCAATCATGCGTTTAGCCTTGGTGTGAGTGGACCTTCAGTTTTACCTAAGATAAACTGTCTAAGTTTTTCATTTTTTGTTTTTTTTATTTCTTCTGCTGAACCTCCACCTATGAGTTCGCCGTCTGCAAGTAAAAAAATACGATCTCCTAACTGATAAGCACGATGGACATCGTTTGTAACGGTGAGTACTGTTTTACCCTGTGTTTTGTTTAAATGATTCATTAAGTCTGCAATGATTCTTGAGGTAATGGGATCTAGACCGGCAGTGGGTTCGTCATATAAAATTATTTCTGGATCCACAATGAGAGCGCGAGCAATACCCAACCTTTTTTGCATTCCTCCAGAGAGTTCATGAGGGAATTGTTTTTCAGTTCCTTCAAGACCCACTTGACTCAAAAGTTTTTTTGCCTTTTGTAAAGCAATTTCACCTTCTTCTTTTTTTACCTCTTTGAGTGGAAAGAGAAGATTATCGAGAACACTTAAAGAATCAAAGAGTGCATTTTTTTGAAAAAGCATTCCTAACGAAGAAAGGTCTGTTTTTACTTCTCCGAAAGTTGGTGAAATCAATCCCGCAATGACTTTTAAAAGAACCGTTTTCCCACTTCCGCTTGGTCCAATAATGACAACGGATTCTCCTCCCTCTAAGGTAAGGTTGAGATCCTTAAAAAGGGGAGTTTCATTGAACTGAACACATAGGTTTTGAACTTGAATCACGAACCGGCCTCAATCCAAGGGTGTAAAATTTCTTGAGTTAAAATTTTTCTGTTAAGAGGAGCCTCAGATTTTTTCCGCATTTCAGAGAGTTCTTTCATTCGTTTCATCCAAAAGAAACGCGAGTTTTCAATTGAACCAAAGTTTTTTGAAACTGTTTTTGTATGTTCACAAAGAGATTCAATACCATCTGTATTTTTCCATTGATGAGATTGAGGTTGTAGTGTCCATCGAATGCAGTCTTCGATAAAGTGTTCAAACTGGTCAAGAAGTAAATGAAAGTTTGCTTCAGACTGACATGCCCAATCTGAAATTTCTGAAAATTCCTGAAAAGGATTATCTAAAAACCGAAAAAGCTTTTGTCTTGATTTCCATACGTCATCTTCGGTGAGTTCAAGTGCTTTTTTGTAACTTCCTTCGGAAAGTTCGGATGCTACAGAAATTCGATCGTTCGGAACTTCTTGTTCTTTGAGAAGAGATTTAATTTTTTCTGAAGTCATGGGTTTGAGAGCAATTCTTTGGCATCGAGATACAATTGTGGGTAAAAGAAGTGAAGCATCTGGTGCGGTGAGAATAAAAATCCATCTTAAAGGAGGCTCTTCCATGATTTTTAGAATAGAATTTGCTGCTTGAGGGGTCATTTGTTCTGCATTTTGAATTACTATGATGTGATGGGCTCCTTCTCGAGCTCCTTTTCCTTGGCTTTGAATAACTTCTCTTAATGCATCAATTTTCATTTTCGAAGTTTTCATTTTTTCATGAGTTTCCGGTTTTACCCAGATCAAATCAAGCCAATGTTCATTTTGAATTCGCATACAAGAGGGACAAGTTCCACAAGGGAGGAGAGAAGTAGAGGTAGGTTGAGGTTCTCCAAAAAGTCCCATTGAAAGTTCTGATTCGACTATTCCCACAGATTCACAGTTCATCCATTTTGCTAAGAAGAGTGCGATTTCAGATTTTCCCACACCTCGAATTCCTGTAAGTAAAAGGACAGGCGGAATTTTTTTCGAGCTCTGCCATCCTTTGAGTTGATCGGTTAAGGATTCAAGATGGTGTTCAACGATTGAAGGCGTATTTTTCATACGGATGATCCTTTTAATCTTTTTAACACGATTTCGCAGAGTTGCTCTGGAGTTTGTTCTTTTACTTTAATATGAAGCCACCGTTTAGGGTTTTCTTTCATTGACTTTAAAAAGCCTTTTCTTACTTTTTTTTGAAATAAGAGTCCCTCTTTTTCAAAACGATTCCAATCCGAAGCTCTCTGGAGTCCTTTTTGAGGGTCAATATCTAGCCAGACAGTGAGATCTGGTTTTTTCTGAGAGGTTGCCATTTGATTTAGTTTTTTTACAAGGCCCCAGTCGAGTCCTCTGGCTTCGCTTTGGTAAGCAAGAGTGGAATCAGTAAAACGATCGCAAATAACGAGGTGTCCTTCTTTGAGTTTTGGAAAGATCAGAGTTTGCATATGTTCTGCTCGCGATGCTTCATAACAAAAAAGCTCAGCAAGAGGGGAGAGCGGTTCTTTTAGAATCAGTTTTCTTATTTTTTCGGCGAGAGGCGTTCCTCCTGGCTCTCGAGTTACTGAGACTTTTACCCCTGTCTTTTTTATTTTGCGAGCAAGGAGTTTAATTAAAGTTGACTTACCTGCTCCTTCTGTTCCTTCAAATGTAATCAGTTTTCCTCTTAATTCCATTTGAAAGAAATATTCTTCTCTAAAAAAAGAAGCAAGATTTTAATCTGGAAATACCAAACGTGAATGTAAATTGACTTGGTGAATAATATTAAACCAATTTAAAAAGGTTAAAACTCTTCCTCAATCACTTCTTCTTCATAAATCGGTTCTTCGTCAATAGGGGCTTCATCCTCATAAAGGATTTCTTCCTCAGGAATTTCTCGATCGCGAGTGATTCTTGATCGTTTTTTTTCTGGCTCTGATCGAGGTTCAAGGTCTCGTTCATCTCGAGTTTCAGCAAGAGCTTCTCTTTCTCTTTTTCTCTCTTCAGCTTCTCTTCTTCGTCGTTCATTCTCCATTTCTCTTCTTTCTTTATCTCTTTGGAGTTTGAGCTTTTCGAGTTCTAAGAGTTCGCGTTCTCGAGCGATTTTCTCTGCTTGCTGCACATAGTCTCGGGTAGGTTTTCTCTCAGTTTTCTGAGAAGTTCTTTTTTGCAGTGTTTCTGTTTGTTTTGGTTTTTTTCTTATTTCTTTTTTTGCTGCCTCAATGGGTTCTCGAACAGTATCTGATTGACTAAGTTGGTAGATTCCGGCCCATAAGAGAGCAATTAAAAATACAGCCCCAGATCCAATGAGGAGAAGTTTATTTCGACTTGCTTCTTTGAGTTCAAAAACTTCATGTTCATCGGCTTCGTGTTGCTCTGCTGCATCACGCGCGGCTCTTTTGTCTTTTGAGGCTTGTAGTGCATCGAAAAGACTTCTTGCTGGATCAGGTTGGTCTTTTACATAATGTGTATCTTCAGCTTTTGTTTCAAAAATTTCTTCGGGTCGTGCAGGAATAAAGCCGGTTGCTTCTTCTTCTGGAAGAGTGGGGGAAGGAGGAGGTGCTTGAGTTTGAGATGCTTCTAGAGCTTCAATGAGGTCCGAGAGTAAAACCCATTCTCCTTCAAGACGTGGAGCAGTGACATGGGTCTCATTACTGAGTTCTCCTTGATCTCTTTTTTCTTTGAGCTGATCCGGAGTAAAGGGACCGATAGGGGCTTTTTCAGGATCAGAGTGGGCAATGTACCATTCTGCTGCATGACTCATCTTGTCCCACATTTTAGCACAATTAAAAAAGCACCTGAGCTCTTTTCAGCGTCAGGTGCTTGTCGATTTTTCCCAGATGATGAGGAAAACTTTTATAGAATTGCTGCGTTAAATTCAAATCCTAAAGCAGTTGAGTCAGCAGAGACTGTGTCTGAAGGATACACCTTAATATAAGGGCCAATGTTAAACATACTGTTGATATCCCAAGAGGTCATAAACTGAAGGTTTGTTCCCTGAGAGAAAATTTCTCCAACAGGCTCACCTCTATGGTGGATGGTCATAAATTCATAGCTAAGATTGAATCCTAGGTTTGACCACGGTTGATAGTTGAGTGTTGGAAATCCCCAAAATACGAGGTCGTGATTGGGTCCAGAGACTCTGTAAAAATGGTATCGAACAAAGGCACTAAATTTGAGTGTAAAGTCACTTTCTCCTAATTTAAGTTTTGGAGAAATTGAAATTCGAGGAGCTGTAATCAGACCGGTAAGTTGTGCACTTTTTGAAACAGGAACTTCTGTATCTATTTTAAGACCTAAGCTAAAGTTCCCTTGTGTTAAAATTGTTCCGAAGTTGTATCCTACTCGAGGATTGAGAGCGGTAAAAAAATCATCTCCTTCAACAGGGTAAAGAAGAAATCTGATTTCTGTGTAAAGTTTAGTATCTGCACTTGTTCGGTATCCTAGGGTGATCGCATTGTACAGATTGACAGCGTCTCTTCCTTGAAGGGATCCATCTGGATTAGGGCTAAAGCCATCCCAGCGAGAGAGAGTGGTTCCAGAAAGCGAATTATAATAATTTAAATTAAACTTATTATAGGGTTTTTCTGCTTTCTTTTTTACTTCCGTTTTTACAACAGAGGAGCCTGTGGAAGCAGCTCTTGATTTATAGTGAATTTTTTTTGATTTTTTGGATCTACGAGAAAGTCGAGCAAGTTGAGATTTAGAAAGAGAACTTTTTAAAACCCATTTTTTTCCAGTCCAAATATAGTCAGACTCATATCTTCTTACTCTTTTGAGTTTTTTTGTTTTTTTGTAGTAATGAGTATTTCCAACGACTTCGGATTTTACGCTTCCAGTTGTTTTCTTAGAAACGGTTTTCCACGTTCCTTGATTGTGTTGTACAGCGTTGGCAGTCTGAAAACTCAGTACAAAGGTCAGTCCAATGGATTGAGTGATAAGGCTATTCAAAGATTTCATTCTTTAACTCCAAGTTAGGTAGAGAAGTATTTTTCCCTGTTTCATCATCTGACCGGATTGATCCGGATTTGAATAGGTGTTTTTTACACTTTTAGTCGGGTATTTGTCAATGACAAAAGCAGTCATGTCAGTCCTACGGGAAATGTCCGGTGAATTTCTTAAGGCAAATGTCCGCATCAGCTGAGTGATAGAGTCAAGTCCTTGAAATAACAAGGGGGATCTTGATGAGTCAGAATGAAGCTGAGTTAGGGGAGATTTTGAAAAGAAAAGAACTAATCGAAAAAGCACTGTGTGGAGAGCTTAAATGGGTTGAGGTAGCGGAGATCCTCCATCTCTCCCCCAGGCAAGTCAGACGCTTGAGATCGCGATTTGAGAGCAAAGGAACACAAGGACTTCAGGACTACCGTAAGTTTAAAACTCCTCAGAATAAGATCTCAGAGAAAGTGATAAGAGAGATTCTGGACTTATATCGAAGTGAGTATCGAGATTGGAATGTGACGCACTTCCATGAAAAACTCACTGAGGATCACGGAATCCAAGTAAGTTATGCTTGGCTACTAAAGGAACTTCATCGATCCAAACTCATCGCTCAAAAGTTAAAGTCAGGTCCCCCGAAAATGAGAAGAGAGAGAAAGCCTCTTCCAGGTATGCTTCTTCAAATTGATGGAAGTGAGCATGCATGGCTTGGAGAAGAGCATGGGAACTTCTGTTTAGTGGGAATTATTGATGATTCAAATAATGAAGTTTACTCTGCTCGTTTTTTTAGCCATGAGAATCTAGAAAGTATTTTTTATGTATTAAGAGAAACAATAGAGAAA
Organism: Pseudobdellovibrionaceae bacterium; assembly: GCA_002722705.1. Taxonomy (GTDB): domain Bacteria; phylum Bdellovibrionota; class UBA1018; order UBA1018; family UBA6935; genus UBA6935. The sequence goes on from PBMP01000041.1 coordinate 50,018, forward strand.
AAAGGGATTTTTTGCTCATTGTATGCAGACCGAGCAAGTCACTTCTTTGTGACCAAAAAAGCAGGTGAAGGAATAGATCTTCACAGGAGAACTCAGTGTCAAATTGCAATGGAACAGCTTGGAGTACAAATGATTCCTGCTTATAGTCCTCAGGCTAAAGGAAGAATAGAGAGACTATGGGGAACGTTTCAAGGTCGACTTCCTCAGGAGTTAAAGTCAGCAGGAATCAAGACAATGGATAAAGCAAATGAATACCTCACAGAAATCTTTATTCCTCATTACAATAAGAAATTTAAAAAACAGCCAAAAGAAAAAGGCTCAGCCTTCATTCAGTTACATCCTCATTTAAATTTAGATCATGTCTTCTCGATTAAAACAGAGAGAACAGTTCAGTACGACAACACGATCTCCTACAAAACAAAGACCCTTCAAATTCCAGCAAGCGATCTTAGAATCAGTTATGCCAAATGCAAGGTAACAGTCCTAGAACACATGAATGGAACTTACAGTGTGATTTATGGTCCACAGGTGATTGGAAAATATGATGCTCAAGGAAAGCTGATACTGACCGATGTAGAATTAAAGAAAACAGGGAGTTAAAACAGACTAAAAAAGTCCATTCCCCCTAGGGGGAATTAGCTCTTTATCTACAAACCGGACATTTGCCTTAAGAAACCTACCGGACACTTCTACTTATTACTGACACAAATATTTCCTTATTTCTCTCTTAAATCGAATATTTTTAAGAGTAGATATATTTTACTCTATAAAATCAAATACTTAATGGATATAAAAATGAGTATTTTCCGTATCATCGAGTGACTTTCTCTTTGTATTTAAATCAGCCGATAGTTATATATTCAAAATATAATAAAGTTTCGTTCCATCTAAATTTTTAAACCGGCAATTTCTTTGTTTCTCATTCATTTCAAACTTACACTAGAGGGAAGTTAAAACTTCTTTCGCTTGAAACTATAAAAAAGGAAACATCATTATGAGACCTCCTGAATGGAAACAAAATGTTCTTCTTTTAACTAACGATTACTCAATAAAAGATCTCATTTCATCTGCTTTTGGAGAAGAAACAACACTTACTCATGTTGAAACAGAAGAAGACGCTTTTCAGTGTCTAGAAGAAAAAAAATATGAAGTTTTTCTACTTGATCAAAAAACAACTGATTCACCAAAAGGAGGAAATTTAAAAAAAGAAGATCAGACTTTTTTTTTAGAGTTTGTCCAATTTGCAACTCAAATGAATCCGGAAGTTATTACTATCCTTATTGCAAACAAAATATCTGCGAACCAAGGGCAATTTGCAATTAAAAGTGGCCTATCTTTATTATTGGATCGTCAATCAATTTCTCTAAACAAAATGATTTATGTCGTTAGAGTTTTAAGAAAAAGAACTTTTAGAACTATTAAAACCTTTGACATCAGCTCTACCGCAAGCTTTTCATCTCCACTCTATCATTTTTTGCCAACAAATAATCGTTATGTCCCTTTTATTAAAGCTGGAGAATCACTTAATAAAGACAAACGAGAAATTCTTGAAAAATCAAACATATTAGATTTATATGCTCCTCGAAAAGAATTTCCTCTTATTATAGAAGAACTTAAAAATTCAAAAAGAAATCATGCAATCTTACTCACTGAAGAACTTTCTTTAATCAGAGAAAAATACATACAAATTCTTTTTCATTTTTTCAACTTATCAACAGACTCACACGTAAATCTTGGGAAAAAACTACTTGAACAAGGAAAGAAAATTAGCTCTGTTTTCGAAAATTTAATCAAATACTTTGACACTCCTTACGAAGCGCTACAGCACCTTCCTTATCCTCGTTGGAGTGAAATTGCACATGCAATTAACGGTGCTTTTTACACACTTATTTTTGCTAAAAATCTTGATGTGTATCCAATGGATGAAATTATTTTTGGGAGTCTGATTCACAACATAGGAACTTCTGAAATTAATCAATCTATTTTAGGTAAAAATGAAAACGAACTCAATGAAGAGGAACTAAACGAATATAAAAAACATATCCCCTTAGGATTAGAAATTTTAAAAAGAAAAAGTATTCCAGTTTCTGAAGCGATAGAAAATATTATTTTATTCCATCACGAAAGATTTGATGGAAACGGATTTCCAAAAAAATTAAAATTAGATCAAATCCCTACAGAGGCCACTCTTGTTTCAATTGCACACAGCTACGACTATTTTTACTCAATTAGTCCCGGAAAATCTCGTACCACTCCAAAAGAAGCATGGGAAAATTTAAAATATGCAGAACTTGGTCAAAGTACAGAAAAGTTTGATCCAGAAATTATAGAAAAAATTAATCCAATTTTTGAGTAAAACTTAACTTTTTATCCATTTCTTCAATAAACTTACCTTGAACTCCCATCAGTTGATAGGATGGATTTTTTATACTTATTATTTTTTTTAACTCTTCTAATGAAAACCCTAAAACTAAATGAGTGGCAATAAGCATAGTAGAAGTACGACCAATGCCTGCTAAACAATGAATTCCAATTGGTTCTTCTTTTGATTTTTTTAAAAGATCAGAAATTTGAATAACTTGCTCAAAAGTAGGCACCTCTAAATCAGGTACAGAAAAATGATAAACATCAAAGTATTGACTTAAAAAGTCTTTATTATGATGAATTTCTGTTAATGCAATAATTTTTTTTATCCCTCTATCTTTAAAATATGAAATTTCTTCATTGAGTCTTTTTTTTGAAATTTCAAAAAAAATCGAATCTTCTGTGACTTTAAAATTTTCAATAACTCGAGTTTTTTTTAAAAATCGTTCAAAAACATTAGATAAACCTACTAAAGAGTTAAGATTTTCTACTAAGTGAAGACTTTTTTCCTCATCAAAATCATAAAAAAGAGAAATTTTAGGACAATAGGTTAAAAGATGTTTTAAAAATTCAGCTCGACTATATGTTCCCGAGCTTCTCCCTCCAATCCACCCCATTAAAACTGCTTCTTCAAAAGGCAGTTCAGACCAATGAACATGATTAAACCCAGGTCTAGCCATTCCTGCAATTTTATTCTCTTCAAACCACCAAAAAGCATTCATTTTTTTACTCTAATTTAATAAATCTTCAAAAAACGCTCCCCAGCGACGATCAGGATGACAAATTTGAATTTCTAAAATCCACCGATTCGATGCTGGTTTTTCTTCAAATGCTTCAATACTTCCTCTCGATCTTGCTGAATGCGGAAAGTCTGCAATACGATGACCATTTGCCTTTTTTAGATTTAATATCCAATCTCTTTTTTTGGCACACTTTTGAGCAAAAGAATAAAGTTCTGATCCAGAAGCGTTATTTTCTTTCCAATAATTTCTCACTTCACCCCAAATCTCCTCAACATCCTTGCAACATCGATTCATTTCGGAATCACTTCCTAAAACAAACGGTCTTCCAACATCTCCTTCATGGTCGTGGTAAATTAATCCAAGGTCGAAAAAGAAAAGATCATTCTCTTTTAATACAATCCCTGGATCTCCTTTTTCTCCAAAAGGAAGAACTGTATTAGATCCAAACCTAATCTGAGCGGGGTGCCACTGTTTTTCAATTCCAAATTCTTTCAAAAAATTTTTTAAAAGAATTTTTCCATCTTGTTCATTCATTCCAGGTGTAATTTTTTTTGAAACGGCTTTAATTACATCAAAAGTAATGTCTCTTGCTTCTTTTAATAAATCTTCACTAAAAAAATCCCCTACCGTTTCATCCACGCTATTCATTTAAACCTCACTACTTATTTTTATAAAATTTAGTCCTACACTTTTTTAAAGCTCTTTTGTCATAAAGTATTTACATCCTTCTTTAGGGTAATTTTCCTGAATCCATTGCACTTGGTATCCAAGTTGTTCATAAAATGGTCGTGCCTGAAAATTTAAAGTATCCAATAAGACGTATTTACATCCTCTTTTTCGCGCAGCACTTTCAAGTCGATTTAAAATTTGAGTCCCCATATTTTTCCCACGAAGACTTTCATGAACCCATAAATTTTCTATCAACAACCAACTTCCAAAAGTTTTTGCAGCGACTCCACCAACAATGCCTTCTTCTGAATCCCGAACGGTAATGACCAACGGATGCTTTTCTTTTACTTCCCAATTTTTATGATTAAATTCTTCAATTTTCTTTTCAAAAAACTGCATCAATTCTTCATTAGGAGACTCGATAACTTCAATATCCATAATTTTACCTCCGCCCCACTATCGCGCCGTAAAAAAAGTTGTCAAATCAATCCATCTTCTATTTTAACCATTTGCAATTATTAAATTATTACTACAATGAAATTTTCCTCTAAAACTAAAAACTGCATTCATTTCAATTAAAGACAAAGTGCGCTATAAGAATACCTATGAAAATACTCTCTTTTTTAACCCCTTTCTTTCTATTCTCTACTCTTTCACTAGCGAACAATTCAGAATTAAAAGTTAAAAAAAAGGCCTATATTTATGAAGGATCTCAGTTTCTCTCTATTGACGTTAAAATCAACACCGACATGAGGTTTGCCATCGGAGACCTCTACTTAGAAAATGACACAAACTATTCAAGTGATGCGATTGGCCTCATTGTATTAGAAGATTCTCATCAAAAACCTTTGATGCTGTTACGAACAACAGAACTTAACGTTGGTCCAAAAATTCAGAAACGAACATCAAACTGGATTCTTGGGAAAACTAAATGGGAAGAAGTAAATGGTCGTAGCGTAAGATCAACTCGAATTGTGTTTTCTCGCATGATTTCCTCAGACCTATCAAGTGTTTCAAATATCGCTCTTTATGGCGGAACGATTCAAAATTCGATTGAGTTTTTTGAACACATTCAAAAAACCTGTTTAACTCACCAAATTTCTGATTGGTCTCAATTTATTGATTTTGATCAAAAAACTTCTCAATGTGTTTCAGAAGAATTAGAAAAATATACAAAACTCAAAGATGGAAGTTGGTTTGGAAAACGATATAAACTCAACCGTGGACAGACGCAAATTTAAATACTTTTTATCAGTAAATACGAATAAGATTTACTTAGTTTGATTCATTTCTAGAAGCGCTTTTTCATACTTTATCATATTAAAGTCACCCTCATATCCTTCATGTCCTCCGCCTCCTCGGTGTAAAGCGTCTTCCTCAAACCCAAATCCATGTTGATAAATTCCCCACGGATGTAAATACGGAGAATCAATTTTTCGTTTATGAATACGATCAAGCGCAAGAACAAAGCTAATCACTAAATCATCTGACAAATAAGTAAAACGACTGAGCTGAGAAAACTTTCTTAACTTTTGAGTGTCTAAAAGATTCACTGGATATCCAATAGACGCCCATCCCTCTACAACCTGCCCTCCATGAGGTTCATTTTCAAATTCCCACAAATTTGACGAAATATTCCAACTTGAAACAGCATGAATAGAAGGCGATAAGACTGAATTTGGATGACGTGCCATATTTGAAATCATCTCATTTGGTAAAGTTGAGGGGTAGTCTGTATCATCATCTAAACTAATAAGATAAGAATCTGGATCATTTTTTTTCAAATACTCCGCTGCAACGAGCATTTTTGAAATAGGACCTAAATCTTTTTCCATTCGAAGAATCTGTATTTTAGGATGATTATGAACAAAAAGAGGAATTTTATATTCTCGTCCATCTCGTCCAAATTTCCATGGTATCGAAACAAAGACTTTTTTTATATGAGTCAAATCCAAATGACCAAGAACTTGTTCAATATATTTAATTCTCGTCGGTGAAGTGGTTAAAGATAAATAGACCCTGTGATTCGCAAGAAAACTCATAGAAACCGTATCTTCTCTAATTATTTTTTCAAGGAGAGGATGGCGTATTTCTTGTGACCGATCAAAAGCATATTGAGCTGTTTTCTCTCCTCCTTTAAGTAAACTCATTAATTGATCATGCGTCTTTGTACCCTCAAATACGGTACTACACTGAGATTTCGAAAATTCATCTTGCCTCTGATAAGGCTGGGCTAAAACAAGAAATGAAAATAAGAAAAAGAACATCTGAAAAACTGACTTAACAACTACCATGAAACTTGACTAGCACAGCAAATGACTCTGCGCATTTATTTTATGAATTTAAGAAGTTAGGTTCTACAATAGTAGCTACACCTCACTAAAATCATAAAATTCACATAAAGTCTAAAAAAAGTATGTCGATTTTAAGGAGTTGTAAAATACGAAAATTTGATTATATTAATCAAATGTTTTTAACCCTTGTGCTACTTCTAACCCCCCAAAGCTTTGCCAGTACGGATTTGACCTGGGGGAGCTACGACCCTCGGGAAGCCACTTGCGAGCTCACTCTTTTTGAGAACTACTCAGGACGATATTTCGTCGAAGGCGAGGCTTGGCCGTAATCCAACTCCGCCACCGTGGGGTCGATATCTTGATGACTCGGATACAAAAAGAAATCCCGTTCTTCGACCAAGCGGATGTGCTTCAACTTCCTTATTCGGATGGGAAGTTTACCCGGACCCTTTCCACGCAGTCTTACTTTACATACCAGATTGGTCACGCAAAAAAATCAATCCACACGCCCGAGCAGACTATATCGCTGCTTTGAAGGAGGTCGCTCGAGTTAATGTACCAAAGGCGAGGACCCTTTTTTCTCCAATAAATGATCGAGATTTTTTTCAAAAGATAGTCAAAGAAGTTCCTCAGCTTAAATTGAAACCAATGGAGCTCAAGTGGCAACGTTGGGTGGAATTGGAACGAATCTAAGCTCCAAGCAATTACTGTTTCGCATGAATCTAAATCAAAAAAAAAGACAATTTATTTTTGATTTGAGTGTAACCGAACGCAGCGCACTGAAGTAAAAACTCTTCGCGCTCGGGGTTCATCCATAACATCTCCCAAGTATCCATTAAACGTGTAGGCAGCCGTGTGTAGCTCGGGTCTTATTGACGATGTCCAGAAGGTATGTTGTTCAAGCTTGTCTTCTGGGCGTTTGTATTCTTTCCAACTAAAGTAGAAAAAATCTGGATTTCCGATCACGTCTCTTCCATCAACGGGGTAGAAACCATCTTGCTCAGTCTCGCTTATTTCCGCACCCCTTGTTTGAAAAAGCAGGGCCATCTCACGTGCGGTTGGCAAACGCATTCCTCTATCTTCACATATTTTTTCAGCTTCGTAGTAGTCTACTTTCGTTTTTATTAAATCCGTTAGATCCGGTAATTTATTGTTCACAGGTTCTGCGTTTAAATTTCCTGAAAAAAAGACCAGCAAGACAATTAAAGATGCAATTTTCGTTTTCAAGATCTACTCCCATTTCTCATTTGTTTTAATCATACGCTGTAGGCGCTATGAAACGATATAAAAGGTTTTAGTGGTTATTAGCTCATGTTAGCGCACACATCGCACCGCTATGTGACGAAAGAAATAGTTTCGAACAGAATAAGTAATATCACCGTATTTTCCCATGAGTAAGTATGCAACAGGTGTGTAATCCGATGGAATCGACGAAGTCCAAAACCAATATTCACCTAATTCTCCCTCAGGCGGCTCATAGCCTTTATAGCTAAAGTAAAAGGGATCCGAATTTCCTTCAGCGTCTGATCCTTTGATCAAATAGTGCCGTGGCTTTTCTGTCTCGCTAATTCCTTGTGCTCCCCGACTTTCCGCATATAGAGCAAGCTCTCGCACGGTGGGTAAACGCATTCCTTTTTCGCTACAAATTTTTATCGCTTGATCATGACTGACTCCGGTTCCTAACACTCCAGTCATCTCAGGAACTGTTTGTTTTTCCGATTGTTTATCACAATCGTCACTTCTGCCACAAACGGCCTGTGCATTTACCATCGCCTCAGAAAATACCAAAAATACAATTAATAATGCATATCTCTTATTCATAGCAAAAAAACTATTCACGAAAGGATCTATTGGTTAAACGAATTTTTTAATAAGTCTTCTACCTACGATTTAAGCGAGATCGCTATCGCCACGACTCATCAAAAAGGGGGCGGTTGTCTATTATCTAGTTTACTGAAAGGGTGGTTCACGACGCAGCTTTATTCGCTTAGATGACCACGAAAAAACGTGAACGAGCAGAAATTCAAACATCTCACAGGATGGAAATTGAATAATCGAATGCCGGAAATTAACGTCCGAAGAATCAGAAAAGATTTCGGAATTTCCGAAATCTTCTCGATCCAAAGTCTAATTTTTAACTAGAAATTTATAAGTGGAAGGCCCAGTTCTTCCGAAATCTGTCTCGCAAATCGCTTTTCTTTGTCGGACGGCGAATTTGTAAACACTCCTATAAACTCGATCGGATTTCCAGTTATCCGTACACCAAAGAGTAAAACTTCATTCCAAAAAGACGCGGCTCCCAGTGCAATTTGGTTCTTTTCTAGATCGAGGGGAGTGTGAAGGCCAAACCTCCTCTGAAAATGAAAGGCTTTTTCTTTAACAAGTTCAGGATTACCCTGAATATCAGCAGTATTTGGAGCTCCCATATGAGTCCCTTTGATTGACCGCCCGAAGCAGGCAAAGCGAAGAAGAAAACTGCGAGAAAAGACCAAATTTTCATCGCTTTTCGTTAACTGATTTCGCCATTATTTTCGACTTGCTCACCAACCTAACAATTGAAATGCCCGCTTTAATATCCGAAGCCCTAGACCCGAACTTTACCCAATTTCCAACTGCTTAACGTCGCTGAGGATTTCTGAGAATCCCGAGAAAGATTACATAGCCCCTCCTTTACTTAAAGAGCTTATAAGTGTATGAAGTCAGTCTATTAAGTATGTGGGCACGTCTTTTCTTATTTACCGTCATCATCAGCTTACCCTCGGAAACGTGGGGCGGGAGTCTACCACCTCGACTCAAGAATGGTCGCTTCACGTCACGGAATTGTGCGCTAGTACTACAAGGACTTCGCCAACCTAAGTATGAGATGTCTGTCACAGCTGAGAAAGCCGGGATTCTCGTTCCTCGTCGTTTCACCACCTTAGCTGAGGCAATGAGTAGCGGAAAAGCTTTCATTATTCGAAGTGAGCACCCCGAAGAGCTTGCTGGTGCCGCAGGTCTCTTGAAAAGCTACATCGTGGGCGCAGATGGAAAATTATCCGTACCGATGAACACAAGCGAAGCAGACCAAGTTCTTGTTGCGAAATATTTGCAAGCATCAAATGAAGCTTCTCTCACAAGGAAACTAAACGAATTCTCGAATTACTTTTGGCGCGGCTATGCGAATCGCATGGGTATCGACCATAAAGCGTTTGAGAGTCAAATTTCTTATTCTTATTGGGAAATGCTTGGCGGCTACAATCAATCCATCATCGCAGATTCTGCAATTAAGGGCCGCTACCACGTCTTTACGTCTCGAGCGACGAGCTCTAACGATTCTTCGCGTATGGATCAAGACCACTATATCGTGGTCGAAAATGGAACAGTACTTCTAGGAGACCTTAGTTCCTTTCCTTCGAACCTTCCCGCACAATTTGATGATGTGATTTCCTTTTACGAAAAGGTCCGCAATCTCCCTGGGGTGGACCCTAGCCATGTACCTCTCGTTGAGTTTCAGACTTTTGAAGGGAAAAATTATTTCCTCCAGTATCATCGTACTCGAAACTTTGAAGAATCGACCTATGTCCTTTCGAGAGACCCCGAAGAAGGAGAGTTTGTGGCGGATTTTGTCAGGGGTGCGACGACGCCCGAAGGCATAATCGTCGACGCAGCGGTGAGCTATCCCTACAAAAATCGGAAAATCAACTATCCAACTCCGTCTCACGAAAGTGCTTCCTTTGATTTCCATCACGACGTTGTCTTTACGGAGATTATGACTCGTCATCGCGATGCTCAAGTCATCGCAAAGTCGTGGAGAGACCTTAGCTCCACAGGCGATTCTCATTTACAAAAATCAGTGCGTTTTAATCCAAGCGTATCGATAGCATTTCCTATGAACAAAATTGTTCCAGACTCTGAACTAAGAGAGCACTCACAGAAATGGTATCAAATTGCCAAAGAAACCCAAAAGCCTGTACGAATTAAACTTCGTATCGTTTCAGATGGGCGTAGGGCTTACATCAAGGTTCTCGACTTACCCGTAAAGTGACGATCTATCGAGACCATCTTGATATTAAATTAAATCAGTTTTCGTTCTTTTTTAAGAATTGAATTTTTTGAAACGGGAGAAATAAGAAGCTGTGTAATAGATTCAAAGTCCTCTAGAATCTTCGCTTTTAGAATTTAATTTAAAACTTCTGTGAGGACTTCGTATGGATTTTTATGTTCAATCCCTTTTGCTTTTTTACAGGCGTATGAACACCGACTATTTTGAATAGAAAGAAATTCGCGATATTTTGACAAACCCAAAACCCGGCTTTAGATAATCACCGACAGCCATATTTGAAAATAGGTGCTTAAATGTCCCGTACTAGATTTTCTTTCAAAAATGCTTTTGTTCTTTGCGGGTACAGAAAAAGAAAACAGCAGTAATATGAGGAGTAAACTATTTTTTATCACGCGTTCTCCTATAGCGAGACGAAATCTCTTCTGCGTAAGCATCTCCTTTTTTGTTCCATTGATTGTATGCTTTTAGTGTGTTTCTGGCATTTTTGATATGGCCTCTAGGAATCAGAGAAGATTTATGGCCAAGTAGCCGAATCCCAACAGCGATATTAAATATTTGGATCTAATTTATTCATATTTGATATGAACTAAATTCTTTCTTGCTTCAATGTAGCCTGTCCGGTTAGGTAAACCACGTTCAAGTAATGGTCGGCGGCCTGCCAATTCCGGTGGTCGGAATCCTGCTCCAAGGTTAGAAAAAGCAGTAAAAGAAGACTCATTTAAATGATTCTATTCGAGAAGTGAATGAACTTCCAACAAAACTAGAATCTAGAAATGAGTCCTGCGACAAATGCCTTCAAATAGTCTGGCTGCTTTTGATAATTTAATTGCGCAAGATAGACTTCACCTGAAAGGCGAGGCAAACTTCTCCTTTTAAGACGGTATTTATTGGAAATCATGTGATCGGCTAGCACCGCTATACCAAGTCCACTTTCGACAAGTTTGAGCAAGGCAGAAATCGAATCAACTCGAATGGTCTTTGTCGGGCGTTTCTTTGAAATCTTCGCCAGGTATCCTCCTGACTCTCCATAAATCCAAGTGTATCGATGTATCTCTCGTGGGTTAATTTCTTTCGAACTAATGAGAGAAAAGCTCTCTCGAAACAAACACCTTGAACTGATCAGTTCATTTTCTAATTTTCTCGGAACAAACCCTAGATCTAACTTACCCGTCACGAGCCCTTTTTCGATCTCAAGCTGCTTCGCGGAACTTATATCAAGATGAGAAACATTCGTTAGACTGATGGTAGATAGTCTTTCCAACAACCAGTTTTCAAGCACCCCTGGCATCGTACCAATTCGAATTTTCTTGGGCCTCATCTCAAAACTATCTTGTATCCATCCATCGAATCTCTGAGCCTCATTCATTAATTCTTCACCATCAGAGGTCAGAATCACTTTCTTAGGAGACCTTATAAGTAACTGTTTCCCAAGACTTTCTTCTAAAAGTCTAACTTGGCGACTCACGGCAGATTGAGCGATTCCAAGTAGAACCCCCGCTCTGGTGAAGTTTTTGGTCTCAGCGACTGCTAAAAAGGCGTTTAGATATCGATAATCTATCATATAATTATTAGATTATAACTGTACAATTGATCTATTTCAAATATCTATTTCAACTCGTTACTTTGCTCCCTGCTGAAAGGAGCAAATAATGAAAAAAGTTGTATTTTTAGTATTATCGGTTTTAGTCGCATTTCAGACTCACGCTGGGTTGGTGACTAATCAGGTGTTGAATCGCGTAATGGAGGCAAACGCAAATGGAGAAACCCCTGTGGTTATTCTGGATCTTGATGACACGCTATTTGACTCAAGAACCCGGAAGGCAATTATTTTCCGAGAATATGCATTTTACCTACTTAACGAGGACCGGGATGAATCGATCGCGTTTAAAATTTTCAGTCTCCCGCTGAATCAATACCACTACGGGGTAAGTGAGACGCTACATTCTGCGGGAATCCGAACGAGTGATATACACGAGGAAATTAATAATTTCTGGAAGGAGCGATTTTTTACCAACGAATATGCTGCTCTCGATCTGGAAATACCAGGAGCTGCAGATTTTGTGCAGACCTTAAAAAGTTACGGAGCTAAAATCGTCTATTTAACCGGAAGAGACACCCCCGGAATGCGCAAAGGAACCCTGAAGTCTCTGGAGCGAAGAGGGTTTCCCTCCGATATCCTCATCACAAAGCCGACTTTCGAAATGGATGACACTCAGTTTAAGAAAGAAGCGTTCGAAGAAATAAAAAAAATGGGGGAGATAGTAGCCGTATTCGAAAATGAACCACGAAACCTAAATGCAATGATAGAGGCTTTTCCAAGGGCTCAGGCTGTTTTTTTGGACACACTTCACTCGGATAAGCCCGATCTTCCAAGCGAAAGTGCGGATCATATTTCAGACTACCTATAACCGAAACCCATCATACAGCACACTCGCCCCCGGACGGCAAGACATTGCTTCTGGGGGCTTTTTTTATTTGAAGATACAAAATAGCCTACTCGAGTACAGTTCCATCTTCTAGTTGTTGAAATGTTGGCACTAGGAATGTCGTAAATTGAAAGTCCTTTTAACTCGAAATGGTCAAGGAACCGATCATTCTCAGGATCCTCAACTACATTTTCGATTATTGAAAAAGGGACGATGAATCGATTGATCCTTTCAAGCAAGTCATCACCAATGGAGACATTTGAGTGAATAATATCTGGATCCGCAATCTCCAATAATGCCCACCAATCGTCCTCGATTTGAGTCCCATTACATGGAATAATTGGGAAATAAGAACCACCCCATTTATTGCAACTCCAAACTATGATCTCGTTAATTTGTTTGTCCGTTGCACAACTTGGATCAACTAAGAATGCCACCCTAAGGGGTCTAGCATTTGCCTTTAGAGCTCTGGACTCAGATTTATTCATCAATCACCTTGCTCATTATCAAAATTTCTGTGCAAATCTGCCATAACTTTATATTAGTTACATAAACTTTTGAACGAAGAATATGGCTATCAAATGGAAATCTAAAAAGAGACTAAATCCCGATATTATCCTTAACTTAGAATCTTGAGGTCACAATTTGTGGCCTCAAGTTCGGCTTGGGGTGGCAGAAGAACACTTCCGCTAGCCTTTCCGAACAAGGCGTAGCTATGCTAAGTTCTGTTCTGAATAGTAAGAGAGCGATTGAAGTTAATATTCAGATAGTGCGAGCTTTCGTTGTACTCCGTGAAGTCTTGAAATCGGACTCTTCACTCGAAAATAAGATCAAAGCGCTTGAGCGAAAATATAATGGTCAGTTCAAAATGGTCTTTGAAGCCATCCATGAAATCATGTCTACTCACTCCGTACCAAGAAAGAGAATTATAGGACTCGGAGACGAAAACGTTTAAACCTTAATTTCGATTCGATTTCCGTATTTAAAAACTATAAAAAGCCGTGAACTATTTGTCACAAAGAACCAAGAACTACTCCAAGGAAGGACCCTATGAAACTCGTCGACCAACTATTAGTTGCCATGGGTAAAGATTTATCACTCATTAAGGAACTTGCAAAAATTCCAGCTGAAATTAAAGTGAAGAACGTTACCAAAGCTAATCTTCTCAGTTTCTACGACACGACTCGTAATTTATTGGACAAAAAACCCAAGAATAAATCTCAAATCAAAAAACTCAAAGACGAGATTGAGGTCTTATTGAAAAAAGACTCATAAACCTACATCTCTGATGACAAGCATTGTTACTTTTAATAGCATTTCAGTATGAAATATTTACTTCTGTTATCCATATTGCTTTCAGTTTCAACCCTTGCCCAAGATAAAACCTATTTTGATAGGTTGAATCTTTTGAGAAGTGAAATTTCTGATGGAGCAAAAGAAAATTTCCAACTTGAGTACATTTCAATCTTTCCTAATAATTTCAAGAATTTTACAAAGACTTTTGGCTATTTTCCTAAGAGGAAAGTTAAAAACTTATATCACAACTCCCATGAGCATATTTCTACTTTAGTAGGAATTTCAAAGAAACAGCCAAAAAAAGTGATGGAGCTAATGTTAAATATAGCAGTTGATGGAACATGGGATGCTGATGCCGTTAGTCACTTACAACACTCTCTTGTAAAACTAATAAAAGACCGAATGGATATATTTCTTTCTTCTTTTTCTATAATTAAGAAGGATAAACAAAATACTATAATTCGATTTTTAGCTGATGTAGAAAATCACTATGTTTATGACGATTACAAGGCCATTTTGAAGATGTTAAAGAAACAGAACAAAAGTCTTTATGATGAGTTTTTAACAGCTAAAAACAAAAGAATGAAGCACAAACACTAGGATAAAGTCATAAAATTAACAATCTTAATACTAGCACTAATTTCCCTATCAACCTTTACTAACGAAATTGATGAAACTCTTAACAAGGCCGGAGCAATCAAGTTGGAAAAAAGTGAAAGTAAGGGTTTTGTTCTCAAAGACGTGTCTAAGGGAAGTATTTACGAAAAAATTGACCTCAACTCTAATGACAAAATTACAAAAATTAATGGGAAGAAAATCAATGGTCTTTCGGAGATAATGGAGGGCATGGCAAATGTTAAAAGCATTACAGTTGTTCGTAACGGAAAAGAAGAAACTCTCAATTATAATCTTCAAGACTAGTTATTTACAATGCCTCGTAAACTCGTTCTTTCTCCTAAAAATCTAAACAAGAGGTATATGGAGATTAGAAAGCGATATGGGCATGAAATATTCTCTAAAGCCAGTAGTCATTTGTGTTTTCAGCTTGCATAGGAGATTTGATTATCACTTTTAACAAAGAGAGTCCAAAACTGAGACGAACGACGCAATATTACTCAATTGTCCACCTGTGTCTTCAAACTTCATGACAGACTGAAATCCATGTTTCTATCGTCATCTTTTACTACATATTTTCATATCAAATTATAACGTCATTGGAGTTCAATGCTGCAAGCTTTTTTCGTTTTAAATTGAAAGCAAAACTTAACACAGTGTGCTGGCTTCAGTTTTTAAATGAATTCAGCTCTTGTGTTTCTATTTTAGAGTTAACAAGACACTATGCCTTCCGTTATCAAATCAATTAGAAAGATTAAATGTTTCCTGCTACTCGTTTGTTTCGAGCTTATAAAATTCTTTCGGAGAAATGAATGATTAAACACCTAGTCTTTTGTTTGAGTTTCTTTAGCGTCTTTCCAACTCATGCAGCACTGAAATCAACAAAGCTTGATATTCTTCCTAACAGTAGACCAGTAGCATTATCTAACGGAAACTTTGTAATAAGCTCTAAAGTTGACGCTAGACACTGTTTGTTGAATTTTTTTAAAAAAGAAAAACTACTAAAAAAAGTAGAATATATTTGTGACACTCAAAATCAAAAAAGAAATCCAGAAGAAATACAAATTTTAAGTGGTAATGGAACCTTTTTGGTCGTTAGACCTTTATGGAAATCAAAAACCCTATCCTACTTATTTAGGAATGACGGAACTTTACTGCAAAATCATCTCCCAAAAATACGTGATGTCAGCCCCCTTACCTTAGAACGCACCGTTCTCCCTTTTGATGGAGGTTATTATTTCTTAAGTTCTAAGAATCTCGTTTTGATTAATAACAAAGGAGAGTCATTATCGAAAATCGAGTTGCCTGATGAACCCAGTTTGTCAAAAAGATTAATGACTATTTGGAATAGTTCCCTTCTTTTGGTTGATTTAACAAAAGATCAAACTAAGCAGTCTATTGTTCTTTTCAGAGAAATAGAATTGAACCTATCGAAGATCAGAAATCATCAAAGTTGCATTATTCGGGAAGTCGATGGCTTAAATAAGCTCCAAGTAATCGCGAGTCCCAATTCATCACGTTCTTCACATCTTTATTTTCAAACCATTTCAAGTAAAAAGCACTGGGAAAGTAAATTAATACGATACACTCCTCAAAAGGATAAACTTTGCACACTAAGAATGAAAAGCGTTGACGAGCAAATTTCCTTCTTTCCAAAAAGAGGAATGGTTTATGGCTCTGTTTCAACAGGAGTTCGAAAATTATCTCCCAATCTCTATTTCTCACTTTTCACCAAATTTCAAAAAATTGCTTTTTATAAAGTCGGTCTTTTTGGAGGTTTAAATTATCGAATAGAGGACGGTGGCGTAGACTTACCCTCTTGGTCATATAATGATGAACTTAGCTTTGATCGGGATATTGTAGTATTTAAAAATATGATCTTTATCATCTCTCCAAACGCAGACCAAGCTGTTCTCTGGGACCTTGCTTCAGACAAAAGAGAACGTCCTGAATCAATTAAGTCACGTATCTTTTTTAGAAAACCAAGGCCTTTTAATGCATATATGACGAAACGCTATGTTGTTTCATCAAGTGAAAATGTATTAGCAGTCATTGATAAAAAAGAAGTCTATTCTTTTTCTGAAACCAAAGAATCCAGTCCTTCAGAGTGAGACTGGAATTGAAACTCATTTCTGAATAAAACTTCAACAAACAGTGCTTCAAACTCTTGTCTCTAATCGCATTTTTGAATCTTCACCAAACCAGCCTGATCCAACGACTTCCAAAACATAAATAACTCATCGCTCATTTCCTCAAATAAAACCCCCAATCCTACCGAATAAAAAGAATCTGGTACGTCAGTCTGAGATTGAAAAAGCGTGAGCGGTCTATAGAGACCCTCTTTAAAGTTGCAGCAAACTGAATTAAAAACAGCTCTGATAAAAAGGAGTAGTAAATGTTATAAATGGAAAAGATTTAAGTAAAGAGCAGTGGGAAGCTCTTGTGAGAGCAGCTATGAAGTATGAAGAGAGCAATCAGGAGTATTTCAGATTACATCAATTAAAATCCAGTACTTTAAGTGGTTATAAAAGAAGAATGGGACTGGCTTCAAAGAATCCAAAAAAATCAGAATTTATTGAAATTGTACCCAAAAAAAATAATCTGAGTCCTGAACTTAGAAAAATGAAAAGAGATCAAGAAGTAAAACCTTTATTAGAGAATTTAAGAGATTGGTGTGAGA
>PBMP01000042.1 GCA_002722705.1 Pseudobdellovibrionaceae bacterium
TTTACGCTATTGGTGATGTGGTTTCGGGCCCCATGCTGGCACACAAGGCAGAAGAAGAAGGAGTTGCCGTTGCAGAATATCTTGCAGGACTTCCATGCCACGTAAACTACTCAGCCATTCCTGGAATTGTATACACGTGGCCAGAACTGTCTGGCGTTGGTATGACCGAAGAAGAAGCAAAAGCTGCTGGTATTGAAATAAAAATTGGAAAATTCCCTTTTAATATAAACGGAAGAGCAAAAGCGATGGGAGAAACCAACGGCTTTGCCAAAGTTATTGCAGATGCTCGCACAGACAAACTTTTGGGTGTTCATATCATTGGACCTCGAGCTGGAGATATTATTGCTGAAGCGGTCACTCTCATTGAATTTGGTGGAAGCGCAGAAGACTTAGGTAGAATTTGTCATGCCCATCCAACGGTATCAGAAGTTTTAAAAGAGGCGGCCCTTGGGGTAGATAAAAATCAAATTCATTTATAAGAGAGAGAATTTATGAGCGATCAAGATTCAAATGAGTTTAAAGACGATATAGAGTCACTTTTTAACCCAGAAGACTTTAATTCATTTAAACTAGATGCAGAATTTACCAATGAATCTACTGGAATTCAAATTGGCAATGGTGAGCGAATCTTTGGACTACATTCAAAAAAAATTGAAAAAGATAAAAACAAATTTATTATTGAAATACCGGAGTTTGATGAAGAAAGCCTACACATCAGCTTACCTGAAAAGTCGGGAGCTGTTGGACATAAAATACTGGTGTACATTAAATTAGATACAGGAAAACAAATAATTGAAGCAGAACTCAAGTGCATTGTAAAAGAAGTGAGAAAAGATGAGAATGAACGGGAAACGCTTGTCGTAGAAATACTTGATCACGAAAACCAAAACTGGAAATACCTCCTTAAAACATATGCAGAAAGACAAACACAAATCATTAAATTTTTAAAAGAGGCAAAAGGATGGTAGGGAAACCACAAGGAAACAATGCTCTTGTTTTTGAGAAATATCTGAAAACGCAAACAGTCTTGGTTGCTGACTCTAACCATAGTTCTCGTTCTGCTCTTGCCAGAAATATTATTACCTTAGGCGCTAAACCAACTTCAGTTTCAACAGCATCCACCTATGACGATGCCGTGACCATTATTGAAAAAAAAAATCCATCCTTAGTCCTCTGTGACTATGACCTTGGCGGAAGAAGTGGACTGGAACTTCTTCAAACGCTTAGAAAAATGAAACCTGAAATGGATAAAAAACTTTTTGTCCTAGTCACTGGGAATTCTTCTCAATCCGCTGTTGCGCAAGCAGCAGAAGAAGATGTGGATACATTTATTCTTCGTCCCTACACGCTCGAAGTACTCACCAATTCACTGATGCGTGCTGCAATGGAGAAGTTTCAGCCAAGTCCCTATCGAAAAACAATTTTAGAGGGAAAAGACTTACTTTTTAAAGGCGAAATAGATCCCGCAGTCGCTAAGTTTGAAGAAGCGATTAAAATGGATCCAAAACCAGCTCTCGCCTACTTTTATATCGGACAAGCAGACTTCATGAAAGAAGCCTTACAAGACGCTCAAGGACAATACTCAAAGGGTCTCGAGCTCAACAAGATTCATTACAAATGTCTCACTGGTTTATTTGATCTCTTAATGAAAATGCAGCAATACAATGAAGCTTATGATGTTGTAAAAAGAGTTTCACGATATTTTCCTGCAAATCCAGACCGTCTTACGCAAGTTTTACGTCTTGCAATCATGACCAAAAACTACGACGACATCGAAAGATACTATAAGACGTTTATCAATATGGACGTCCGAAATGACGAACTCATTCGTTATGTTTGTGCAGCTCTTGTCGTGTGCGGAAAATACTACCTTCAAACAAATCACAGTTCTCGTGCGATGACTCTTTTTACGAATGCAGCAGTCACAGGAATCGGTAGAGTGAATATTTTAAGAGAAATCATTCTCACTCTGTGTGAGCACGATATGCATAAAAAAGCAGAGGACTTTTTGTCACGATTTCCTGATGACCAAAAATCAGATACGATCTACCTTTCTTTAGAATATTTAGTCTCTGAGAAACTATCGGACCCTTCAAATGTAGTCGAACAAGGAAGAAAACTTATTGATGGGGGTCACGAAGACCTTCTCATCTACCAAGTCCTCATCCGAACATCGAATAGATCGGGACTTAATGAATCTGCTCAAAAATATTTAGAGCAAGGGTCCAAAAAATACCCAGAACAAAAAGACTTATTACAAAGGGCCTTCGATAGCTCAACTCCAGCGCAATAAGACTTCATTCATATTCGTAATCCAAAAAGCATCCATTTCAGAGCTGCATTCTATTTTAAATCATTGATATCAAATGATATTTTAAATTGTTTGCTTTTTTTAACATTGTGAATAATAATTAACAAAGTAACTCAACTATTTTTTGGAGCACTCTATGAACCCTAAAAATATCGCGATTATCACTACCATCCTTGGATCAATTGCACTCGTGATCATTTTTTCTGTTCGCACAAAAAATGAAGACACACTTAAAAAAACAAGTGAAGTTACAGAAAAAGTTCAACCTAAAGATGCTTCTCAGAAAAAAGATGATCAAAAGCAGAATTCTGTAGCCAAAAAAGAATCAGAAAATAAAAAAGATGAAAAACAGTCTTTCTTCAGCAAACTGTTTTCAAAAAAGAAAATAGATTCTGATGAAGTAGAAAAAAATCAAATTACTGAAGAAAAAAACCAAGAGCAAAAGATACCCACACCGTCTTCAAAAATTGTAGAACAAAAAGAAAAACAAGCTCCATGTCACACCATCGAATTTAAATTCAATCGAGGGGCAAGAAATATAAGTGACTCTTGCCTACAACCCAAAAGTGTCATTGCTTTAGAGCATTCAAAAATTAATAAAAAATCAGTTTGTGTTCGAGTCAACGGAAAACCCGTAAAACACGAACTTGCTAAAGAACAAGGAAAAACTCATGTTGTCTTTGGTTCATTTTTTGGACCTAAAACAAAAGTTCAAGTAAGTTACTGCACAGATAAAAATAAGTGCAACGATCCATGCAAAGTTCCAAAAGACGAATTTATGTCTGCAATCGGAGGAGACCTTGATCTTCTTGCTGGAAGCGAAGGTGTTCAGTGGGATACCGGAAAAAAAGGAAAAAATAATAACGATAAAAAACTCAACAAAGAGTTGAAGTCGTTATCTAGAAGTTTGGCAGGTGAAGACGGCAAGAATTGCGTCTTTAAAGGATGGATTGAAAAAAGCAACCAGGATAGTTGCTCTCAATCAAATGTTCAAGTGACTATGGTACGTGAGTGAGACGCTAAAGGATTATTGTTATGAAAATCAGTCAATGTACAGGAGTACAGTATGTTTACTCACAAAAAACCATGGATCACTCTGATTGCATCAACTTTTCTCGGAGGGTGTACGATCAATGCGCCCGATGCGTTTCGGTTTTTGCAACAAAATGAAAGCTTTATGACAAGCCAAAATGTGAATACAAAAATTGATATTCTATGGGTTGTCGATAATTCAGCAAGTATGGACGTTTCTCAACAAAAATTGAGACAAGGCTTTCAAGCATTTGCAGATAAGTACATGCAACCCACTTGGGATATACAAGTTGCTGTCATTACAACAGATACATTTATGGCAAATTCAGCGTTTCAAACTTATCTTAATACTACAATTCCAGGTTCTGTGGGTTGGTCATCGACTTATATCAACTCAAGACTGGGTTCATTTCAAAATCCAAGCTGGGCTCCTTCGTTAGTGAATTTAAGTACAGGAAAATTTGATAGTGGAATTAAATACGGTTACCTAAACCCTTCGTGGGGGCCTGATTACGCCAAACTCCTTCCTGGAAAACACGACGGACCAAGTACTGCTTTTTGTTTCGAAATTCTTCCGTATTTCATCAACGGAGTCAGTGATTGTAAAGTGAGAGATCAGGCTGGTGCAAACACCGGTACTGCAAACTGCCTCACTCCAAGTGGTACCGAAAACAGCACCTCTCAGTGTGTAAATACCGTTCAAAACGATACTGTTCGATCAGGTAAAGCCATCATTAAGACAATGCCTCCTGTCGGAACCCCCGGAGATTCAACTTGGAAAAACCAACTCGTAGATGATTTTATGATCAATGTATCTACAGGAAGTTCTGGACAAGGTTCGGAAAGAGGACTGTCTTCCGTTCTTCAATTTATTGCCGATAACGAAGGAACAGCGACTCAGTTTTTTAGAGCAGGGTCTGTGAGAACTATTATTTTTGTGTCTGATGAAGACGATCAGTCAATGACGATTCCTGGAACACCACCTTCTGGTTTCAATCCATTGAGTGGTTATGCTTGTGATCAAAGTAGCTTAGTTTCAATGAATGGATCAGCTGCAATCACAGGAAACAACGGTTACTGTTGTTCTGATGCAGGAAAAAATTGTCGTTTCGGTTCTGAAGGAACAAGCTGTCCTTCTAAAACTGTCGATGGTTTTACTTATACACCAAGCATTTGTCCGGTTGCCTCAAACCTTATTCCAGTGAGTACTGTTAAAAACTCTTTAGACACATTCTTTTTAAACTTAGATGCTGCAGTTCCACTCGCAGAAGGTGAAGTACAACAACCAAACTACTTTATTGCTTCAATCGTAGCTACTACAGGAACTTCAATACAAACGCTTCAAGCACAAAGAGATATTGAAGATTCAAGTGTAGGAACACTACAAACAGCTTCTGTCGATCGAGGTGACCGATACCTCGCTCTTGGAGATTTAGTAGGAAACGGATCTCTTTCTCTTGATATTGGATCAAGTGACTACACACCGATCCTCAATTCTATTGGGAATACCATTATTGAGAAAAAAGGAACGTTTTATTTAGGTAGAGCACCTACTGGTGAGGAAGAAATGACGTTAAGCGTACTTCATGCAAATGGATCGATCAGCTTAATTTCATCAAGTCTTTATACACTTGCTGGAAATAAAGTCACCATCACTGATATCGACTTTATCTTAAGCTTAGCTTCTACAGACGCGATTTTAGTAAATTATCAGCCATCAACGGCGTTTTAACAAAAGGGGAAAAACATGAGTTTTTTTGAATTTTTAAAAAATAACTTAGGTCACGTAATGCCGATATTGATATCAGGAGCGATCGGCCTAGCCATCATTATTGAAAGAGCAAAGTCTTTGTTCAAAACTTATCCAATCAAAAATCAGAGTGGATTCTTTGATCAAATTCAACTTCTCATACATTCAGGAAAAACAACTGAGGCTGCTCAACTATGTGATCAATTTCCGGAAAAGCCAATGGCAAAGGTTGTAAAAGCAGGAATTCAAAGAGCACACCTCCCAGAAAATCTTGTTGAAAATGGTATCGAAATGGCTCTCAGCGATGCTCAACATATTGTTCAAAAAAGAACAAATTACTTAGCTACCATTGCAAACGTAGCTACTCTCCTCGGACTCTTTGGTACCATTCTGGGGTTGATTGGTTCATTTGAAGCTGTTGCTCACGCTGACCCTCAACAAAAATCGGCACTTCTTTCTGCCGGAATTGCAACTGCAATGAACGCTACAATGATGGGATTAGGAGTTGCGATTCCGTGTATGGTTGCCTTTAGTTTTTTGGTCAATAAAGGAAATGCCATAAACTCAGAACTTGAAAATGGAAGCCTTAGAATTCTCGATATTATCAAACAAAGTGCGTATGCAATTGATGATCAACCTGCGGTTGGAGAAGTCTGGGAAAATAATGTCACCCCCATTTCTAATGGGCGTGCGAAAACAGAAGAAGGTGCAGCATGAGTGCAGGAGCAGGAAGTGATCAGGATTTTTATCTCAATCTAGCACCCATTATTGACTGTTTTACAGTGTTGATTGCATTTATGTTGATGAGTGCTTCTTTTCTTTCAATTGGAATTCTCGATGCCGGAATTAGTGCTGGAGGGGCTAAGGCCAGTGAAGCCAAACCACCTCCCATTAATCTCACATTAGAACTCATGAAAAATCAGAGTTTACGCTTAGTCGTTACTGGAAAAACAAATTTCAAGCGAACGCTAACAGCTCAAAATGGAGAGTGGAATTATAAAAACCTGACAGAGGAACTTCAAAAATTAAAAAAGAAGTTTCCACAAGTTAAAGCAATTACTCTGAAAGCAGAAAACTCAATACCGTACAAAGACATCGTCAAAACAATGGATGTAACAAAAGAAGAAATGCCCGCGATTCTTCTTGGGGGGTTCTAATGGCTCGACGAAAAAAATTTGGAAAAAAAAGAAAAGCTTCCAGTCAAGAAATGGGACTCAATATTACTGCAATGGCAGATATTTTTACCATTATATTGGTATTTTTATTAAAAAGCTTCGCATCAGGACAAATGAACATTAATCCTAGTGCAGGACTTGTTCTGCCTAGTGCAAATGCATCTGAAGCATATTTTGAAGCACTCAAACTTGAAGTTAAAAATTCTGCAATTTCAGTAGAAGGCTCCCCTATCGTATCTTTAAAAAATTATGAGTTCGATAAAAACGATATTCTTGGAAACGGTTCTTCAAAAGTTCTTGGAGAAAAACTTGCAACAGAAAGAAAAAGGCAACTTTTAATTTCAAAATCAAATTCAGATGTAAAAGTAGATTCTAAAGTAATTATCATCGCAGACCAAGAAACTCCTTACTCCACTCTTAAGACGATTCTCGCTTCTGCAGCAGTTCATGGATATACTGACTACAAGCTTGCAGTTATTCGAGATGAATAGCAGGTAAAAAAATGAAACCTTTGCACCTTTTGACTATACAAACTTTAATTCTCCTCATTGCTAAACCGAATGTTTATCCAGCTGACTTTAGCGTAAAAACAGCTTCACAAAAAGCTGAAAAAAAAGAACGATCAGTAGATCAAGTTGCAATCGAATCTCAAGAAATTGGGATTAATCGGATTAAAAAATTACTTAAAAAACATAAGCACTCATCCAAAAAATTCATTCTTTTAGAAAGACTTGCTGAGGCTTATCAAACAAAAGCATCTATAGAATTCAGAATCGCACATGCAAAAGCACATTACAGTGGAAAAAAAGTGCATTTAAAAAACTATAAACAGACATTAAATAATGCAGTTTCAATTTATTCTCAACTCATAAGAGAATTTCCTTCATACCCCGCAATAGATCGAGCTTATTTTTTCAGAGGAAAAGCCTACGAAGAACTAGATAAAAAAAAGAAAGCCAAATCGGACTATATTCACTTAGTAAACGAATTCCCTTACACGAGCGAAAGCACTTCTGCTTATATGTCATTAGCTAACTTTGCAATTGACGATAATCATCATCGTGAAGCCGTAAAATACTTACATAAAGTAGAAGAAAGACCAGAAACACCTCATTATTCATTTGCTCTTCATAAACTTGCATGGTCTTACTATAATTTAAAAGAAATTAAAAAATCTGTAGACTATATTGAGCAACACATTGGCTTTTATCGACTAAAAAAGAAAGAGCAACAAGTTCTTACAAGTGCAGATGAGGCAATACTAGAAAACTCATTTAATGATCTTACTCTTTTTTATCTTGATGGATTTGAACAAAAAGTTAAAAACTTTGACTTAGAGTCTACTGCCAAATATTTCAGTGACATTTCAGACGCTAAAAACCTTGGAAAGATGAACCTTAGATTTTCTAAACTTTTAAGAGCACACGGACATGATTCATCACTCATATCCTGGAAAAATTTAATTTTCGAAAGAGAGCCAAAGCTCCCTGAAACATTGGAAATAATCTTAACCGTTTATGAACATGAACGGGATAAAAAAAGATTCAAAAATTTAACTTCTCTAACAAAAGACATTGTTTCTTTTTATAATAAAAACAAAAAAGAAATTGAAGAAAATAAAGAAATATTAAAAGTCTATAAAAAGTCTCAAAACACATTGATTTCGAGTGCCAATGAACTTCAAAAATTAATTATTAAAAACAAAAAAGCAACAAAAGTAAAAGAACTCAGTAATGTCCTAGCTGCAGTCTATGATTCTTTTACTAAAATCGTTTTACCAACTGACCCAAGAGTCCCGGGAGTGCACTATAACTTAGCAGAAACACTCTTTGAAATTAAAGATTTCAAAAATTCAACTACACACTATCGCTGGATCGTTGATTCGTGGAAAAAAGACTGGGAAAATCAAAAACAACTCAATCTACATATCGCTAGTTTAAAATCAATTTCTTCTCGATATGAAGTCTTAAATACACTAAAATTCATTCCTAAAGCGATAAAACCAAAGTCAATTAGAGACGATGAAAACGGGGATTTAAAGGAAGAAATCAAAGAATGGGTTTCTTGGATCGATTTTCATCAAAAGAGGTTTTTAAGTACAAAAAGACTTAGAAAAAAAGTTTCTCAACAAAATCAAGAGGAATTCAGAAATTTTCAATTCGAAGCATTCAGAACACTCTATAGTCAAAACCAAATCACTAACGCAATCAAACGACTGAGAGAGTTTGCTGATAATTACCCAAAAAATAAATTTGCCATTCCTTCTGCTGGACTAGTAGTAGATACCTACGTCACCAGCAAAGACTGGCCAACTGTACACGAAACCAGTACTCACTTTTTAAATGAAAATTCTTGGAAAAAAACAAAATTTCACAAAAAACTTTTTTCAATTGCTGCTGATTCATTCTACAAAATGATTGAATCATATTATGCTGCTGGTGAGAAAGAAAAAGTCTTGGAAGAATCAAAAACATTTTTGGAGAATTATTCAGCCGACCCAAGATCTCAAGATGCTCTCTATATGGCTGCAAAAGCTGCACTTGATCTAGAAGAAGTAAACACTGGTGAAAAATACCTTTCCCAGTTGATTAAAAAATTTCCAAAATCTAAAAACACAACAGAAGCACTACTGGCAAGAGCTCAGATGAAAGAAAGAAGATATGAATTAAATGATAGTGCAAACGATTTACTTACATATCTAGAGAAAAGTCCTGAACTTTCCAAATCTAAAAAAGAAGAACTTCATGAAAAAATCGTTCGTCTTTTCTGGATTGATAATAAATTAACAAACTCTAAATTGTTCGATAAAAGCAAAACTTATTGCAAAGGAAAAATGAGTGACGACTGTAAAAAATATAGACTTACAATTGATTTTATTACATTAAAAGAAAATAAAACTTCAAAAAAAGAATTTAAGAAATTATTTAAAAATGCTCAAAAAGACCAAAAAGAATTTCGTCCCTACTGGGCTGCTCAAGCAATTAAAGGAATGGATCACTATGGATTTCGAGACCGACTTCTCTTAGTACGAATTCTCATGGGCCGATGGTCCGAATTAGATCCTAAAATTCAGATCGTAATGATGCCAGAATTAAGTAAACTTATTCCACTTATTTTTGAAAAGAATAGAAAGATATTAAATAGAATAAATCCTCTAAAAGGTACGGAAAGTTCAATCACAAGACGGGTGGGAATTCTTAAAGAAGTAGAAAAAACCGCCACTAAAGCAATGAGACTTCCATGGGCGCAAGTCAAAGTAGAACTCGTTAAAGAACTGGCACTCTATTATCAAGATTTTTCAAAAACTCTTTCTCAACTTCCTGCTCCAAAGGGACTTCCTGAAGCAGAACTAGCAGATTATCAATCAACCTTGATGAAGCTTGCTTTTCCGTTTGAAGAAAAATCTCTAGATTTATTAAACAACGCTCTTGATCTAGCAGGAAAAAATCTTGTTAATCCTCAAATTGCGTTAAAAATAGCAACTGCACTTTTTGAAAACAGCCCCAGCTTAGCTCAGTCTTATCAAATCAATCGAAGCGAAGTGCCACACTTTGATTTCAACTGGAAAACTCTTGTTCAACTCGATGACAATCAAAATTGGAAGGATTGGAAAAAAAGTTCTTATCAAAAACTAAAAGCCGACTACTTAGATTCAAATGAAAAAAATGAAGAGATACTTCGAGATTACCTTGCTAGCCTATGGATAGAAGCTCTTCGAAACCAACAGTGGCAAAAATCAGCGTATCTTATCTCTCAAATGAAAATTAGAAAAACAATGACTGAAAACACACTGACTCTTGCACAAGCTTGGACAATGAAGACATTAGGAGCCCATGCTGAATCAATGGCTAATCTCTTTCAGCTAAAAGAAGCTCTTACTCCGGAGAAAAATGCAGACATTCAACTCATTCTTCTTTCTAATGCTTTATTAAATTACAGCAAAAGTAACGTAAAAGAATGGACTGAAGCGTTTTTAGACCTCGCTTCATCTAATACTCCTCTTGAGTACATTGACGAAGAAGAAGAAGCGTTCTTAATCAGTTATGGAGCCTTATGGTCAGGCCTTGAAATTCCAGAAGAACGGTGGATTGCTCTCCTTGATGAGGCAGAAGATTCCTCTTCTCGGTTTCATCAACAATGGGCCTCAACAGAACTCAAAAAAATAAAAAAACCCGTAAAAAAAGAAAAAACCTCACCTAAATTACGCGCTGCGAAATAAAAAATAAAAACTATAGTTTCCCATTATAATAAGTAGTTAATGCATCACCCCCAAAAAACGCTTGGGTCACATTGACAAAACTCTTCTCCCTTCCTACCCCCTTTTTTGCAGGGAGTTTAGGCATATGTTTCAAGCAATTCTTTTTTTTACATTTTTTTTAACGGCTTTTCATGGACATGCCATTGGCTTTGAAAATGAAATCAGTCTGAGTGAATTTATTGGACCCATTCAAAACAAAACTCTTACAAAAGAAGATCTTGTAACCAATATTTTTAAAATGGATCAATCTCTTCGATCCAAAAGCACCAAAAAACAAGCTTGGTCTGACACTTACTGGCCGGATTATGCCGCTTCAATAGCAGCTCCATACGCTAGACCTCTTTATTCCTTTTATCCTGGATCGTGGGCTATGGGAAAAACAAACTGGAATACATTTACTCGAAAAAGAAGACGAAAAGGCGCTCGTGGCCTTAAACGAAAACATCTAGACAAACTTTCTCCTGCCGAAAAATACGATCTGATTGTTGGAAATGATCGATTTAATTTTACCTATAAGATTATTGAAAGAATTGACGAACTCAAAGACCTTGGACGTTTAGCCATTTGGTCTGGAGTCTGTCCAGGATGGGCTGCCGCTGCTCTTCGAGAAGAACGCCCCTCTCATTCGATTGAAGTAATGACTCCTTTTGGTTTTCCAATTACACTTTATCCCGCAGACATTAAGGCGCTTGCTACTTATTCTTGGGGTGTTTCAGGAGTTCAAAACATTGCAGCACTTCACGGAAGACAATGCAAAACACGTTTTCCAAAACGCGATGGAAATTCTCGAATCATCGATCCTGACTGTTTTGACGTCAATCCTGGATACATGCATTTGATCATGACCAATCTTTTAGGACGTTTCGGTAAAGGTTTTGTGGTTGATATCAAATACAAACACAAAGTGGGAAATCACCCGGCTTACGCCTATTCTTATTCTTACTTTAATCCAAAAACATTTAAATCAGTCGGTACAATACAAGAAGCTACGGTCGATCTAAAGAATGGTTCTTACTACGACCCCTTCTCTCGATACAGGAGTCCACAAGCAACACAGATCGTAGGAGTAATTGCAAACCTTTATTTCAAAGAAGAAGTTCGACCTCGACCTCGACACTCCGACTCTCAATCTTATGACAAATCCAATACACTGACCCTCAAATACGAGTTAGAACTCGATAGTGCAGGAAACATCGTGGGTGGAGAATGGAGAGAGAATAAAAAACAACATTTAAAAAATCCGTTTACTCGTTTAGCTCATAAGCATCCGGATATTATCTGGCATATTCGAGAAGGACATCTTGGACTATCTGATTACGAAGTCAATTTGTCTGGAGAAGATTTCACTCGACTCTCATCGACTCAGTGGAACCTCAAAAAAGGACTACCTCAGTCATGGAGAAAAGCAGCAAATCAGGCTCTTTTAGCTGAAACCTCAATCCGAGGACATTCAGTAGCAAATCCTCAGCCCCTCTATTCTATTGTTCGATCATTGATTCAGGAAGCATCTAAAAAATGACTAAAATCAAATAGTTACAAATTATTTCTTTCTTCTTGTCAAAAAAGAAAACGCATTGCATCAAGCCATCTGAAACGAATTACTCGTTCTGAGAGGGCATTATGAAGAAATTCACAACGATTGCAATTATTGCATCCTTTACAACATCGACTGTCTTTGGGGCTGGCTTTGATCCTCTCTTTGGAAAGTATGGAAATGTTACTCAAACAATCGGCCCGATCGGAACAGATTCCAATGGAAACTGGCTCTGGTACACAGACGATACGTTGATCTCAAATATTTTTGATCTTCACAATCAAGGCCTCACCCAAGGACATACAAAAACTGAACCTTGGTCTGATACCTACTGGCCTGACTTTTCCGGTTCAATTGCCGCTCCCTACGGAAAAAAACTTTTTACTCTCTTTCCTGGATCATGGGCATTAGGAAAACGAAACATTAAAACTTTCTCGAGAAGAAGAAGAAAAAAAGGCGTTTTAGGAATGAACGATCGAGACATCGATCGACTTTCTCCCGCTGAAAAGTATGACCTCATTATGGGACATGAAGACTTTCGGTTCACGAAACAAGTCCTTCGTCGTGTTGAAATTTTAAATGAATATGAGAGGCTCGCAAATTGGACTGGAGTCTGCCCAGGATGGTCACTCGCTGCACTCAATAGTCCAAGACCACATAAAGCAATTCAAATTCCTTCTCCGTTGGGATTTTATGTAAATTTTTATCCTTCAGATATAAAAGCCCTTGCAAGTTTTGCGTGGGGATTATCTGAAGTTCAAAACCAAGTTAAACTTCACGGAAATCAATGTCTCAGTAAAAGACCAAAAAGAAATAAAGACGCTCGTTTATCAGACCCTAAATGTTTTGATGTAAATCCTGGTTTTATGCATCTTTTTATGACTCATCTTATAGGAAAAGAGAAACGGGGCTTCGTCATGGACATTGGATACAACAAACGTGTGGTAAACCACCCGGCCTATGCTTACAACTATCACTACTTTAATCCAAAAACACTTAAAGAGACTCATTCAATTAGAGAAGCAATGATTGATCTCACCAAAGAACGCTATGCAGATCCTCTTTGGAAAAACCGAGCTCCACAAACAAAAAAAATTATTGGTGTCATTGCAACCCTTAAAATTAAAGACGAAAATCGTCCGAGACAACACAAAATCGACTCTGCATATTACGACAAAAAAAAGACCGTCGAGTATCGATATGAACTAGAGCTTGATCATGAGAACAAAATCATTGGCGGTGAATGGAGAGAAAGCAGAAAACAACGGAGAGCAAACTTTATCGCCAGCGCGGTCCATCAACATCCAGACATTATTTGGCATGGTCCATTTAACACATATCCCTTCTCTGCTGCTGAGTGGGATAACAAAAAAGGCTTTATCGAAGGAGTTCATGCCGACGAAAGAATAGACTGGAATACAAATGAAGTAATTCCTGAACAGTGGAGAAATGCATCAGAGCTTGCCACTTTTAATGAAATTACAATTCCAGGAAAAGGGCCCGCTCCGAATCCACAACCTTTATGGATAGTGATTCAACGATTAATTAATG
This sequence comes from Pseudobdellovibrionaceae bacterium, assembly GCA_002722705.1. GTDB lineage: Bacteria > Bdellovibrionota > UBA1018 > UBA1018 > UBA6935 > UBA6935. The sequence continues at coordinate 13,612 of PBMP01000042.1, forward strand.
CATCCCTATAAGATGTAAAAATCATCATTGAACTCAAATCGCAAAAATGCTAGTGTGGTGCTTTTGGCCCTCCCTTAAAGATTTTACTCTTATTCAAACGGGTCTATGAAAATAGCAAACACTGGTAAAAAGTGAGGGTTTGATGAATAAAAGAGTATTTTTTGGTTCTGCTATTTTTATTTTAGCACTCACAGTAATTGCCTCTCTTTGGCCACAAGAAATAGAGTTTTTTTTTAAACACATTCAAGCATGGCTCATTAAAAATACAGGATGGATCTACGTTCTTGCTGTAGGAACTTTTTTATTTTTCTCATTCATTTTAATGGTGAGTCGTCTCGGAGACATCAAACTCGGACCAGATCACTCTCAACCTGAATTTAATGATTTTTCTTGGTACTCCATGCTGTTCTCAGCAGGAATGGGAATCGGCTTGATGTTTTGGGGTGTTGCCGAACCCATCATGCATTTCTCATCTCCTCCTATCGGAGAAGGAGGAACTATTCTCGCTGCAAGAGAAGCAATGAAAATTACATTCTTCCACTGGGGACTTCATGCGTGGGCAATCTACGCTCTTTTCGCAGTTATTCTCGCATATTTCGCCTATCGAAAAGACCTCCCTCTTCTGCCAAGATCGGCTCTTGCTCCATTTATTGGAGAAAAGATTAACGGTCCAATTGGAGACATTGTTGATACCGTAGCAATCATTGGAACCATGTTTGGAGTCTCTGCCTCACTTGGACTTGGTGTCACTCAAATCAATGCAGGACTTAATTACCTTTTTCAAATTCCTCAAACGAGTACCGTTCAAGTAATTCTCATTGCCATCATTACAATGCTCGCGACAATTTCTGTCGTTTTGGGTTTAGATGGAGGAATTAAAAAACTCTCCAACATCAACGTTCTGTTAGCAACAATCATGATGCTTACCATTTTATTTGTTGGAGATACGATTGAGATCCTACAATCATTTATTCAAAATACTGGTGCGTATCTTTCTGAAATTATCTATAAAACATTCAACTTGTATGCTTATGAAAAAAAAGAACAATGGATTGGAGGGTGGACATTACTTTACTGGGCATGGTGGATTGCATGGGCCCCATTTGTGGGAATGTTTATTGCTAGAATTTCTAAAGGAAGAACCATTCGACAATTCATGGCTGGAGGTTTATTTGTTCCTACAGGATTTACTTTTCTCTGGATGAGTATTTTTGGGAATTCAGCTTTAAATCTGATTTTAAATAAAAATGCAGTAGATCTAAAAGAAGCAGTGAACTTAAACGTCTCTATTGCTGTCTTTAAATTTTTTGAGCATTTTCCAGCATCATCGGTTTTGTCAATACTTGCAATTATTTTAGTTGTTACTTTTTTTGTTAGTTCTTCTGATTCAGGGTCTCTCGTAATCGACACTCTTGCCTCAGGAGGAAAAGAAGAACCGCCTCTTTGGCAAAGAATTTTTTGGGCACTCACAGAAGGAGTTGTCGCTTCAATCTTACTCCTTGCTGGGGGACTAGACGCCTTACAAACAATGACGATCGTATCTGCCTTTCCAATTATTATCCTCATGACTTTGGGATCGTACGCCCTCATTAAATCTTTGAGAGAAGATTGGTTGCATATGAATTCAGTCCAAAATCACAATACCGTATTACAATATACTCAAACCGAAACCAGTTGGAAGGAACGCCTTACAACTATTTTAGAACACCCAGAAAAAAATGAAGTTATTAGTTTTTTAACTAAAAAAGTAAGACCTGCGCTCCTTGAACTTAGAGATGAGATGGCTAAAAAAGGACTAGATGTTGAATTAATTGAACGATCCAATCAATCCACATCACTCAACGTAAAAAAAGATGGTGTTGATGATTTTATTTATAAAATTAACATCAGAAAATTCGACATCCCTGAATATATTGAAGAGAAACAAGAAAAATACTTCAGGGCTGAGGTTTTTTTAATCACAGGCGGACAGGATTATGACATCTACGGTTATACACAGGAACAGATTTTAGCAGACGCCCTCACTCAATACGAAAAACATATTCAATTTCTGCACTTAAATCAGCTTTGAACCACTCCTTAAATTCATTGCATTTTATACTTCTGATCCCTAGGGCACTCTTAATGGAGTAGGTCCTTTAAAAAAATTAGCAATGTCTTCGGATCGATACACCCCCTACTGTGAAAACAAGATTTGGCAGGAATCGTTTTTTGGAACAAAATATTTTGGGTAAGAGTTTAGCTCTACAATGGTACGTCGTTCAAATCGTTCTACAGCAAAAGGCAGCTTTCGGAGAGGCACTCTTAACTCGGATTGATGGTCTATGAATTCATCGAACGAATAGCCATTGAATTGTTTGAAATAACTATCTGCAATCCATCGCTCATTTCGAAATTTAAAAATAACAAATCCGTGATCTTCCGAAACTGGGTTAGCTCCGTCATAAGCAACCATTATCTTGGCATATATATGAAAATTTGAAATCCCTGCGTGACGCATGAGTAAATGCAAAATGAGCGAATTTTCTCTGCAGACTCCTGCCCCACACTGCACGTATTTGCTGAGTGGAATTTCTGTTCCTTTTTTTCGGTATTGAGCTAGAAGATCTAGGTAAACGGGATCATCGTAATCATGATGACGAGAAAAAACCCTGCGAACTTCTTGCACTAATAGGGAAACCTTTTCAGGAATTGAATCTTTACTTTGGCGAATGGATTCAGCCACTCTAAAAAGAGAATTAAACTCTTCGGCTTCTGTGTCTATAAGATAGTCGGGTTGTAATCCTGAAAATCGAGCTGATCCTTCAACTATGGCGCCGTTTGGAATTACCCTGAAGTATTCTGTTTCCGAATGCCCATATGCGAGTGAGATGCCGAAAAAGAGACTACAGATGGGGCCGAAGTTACCTAAAGTCATAAAACTCGTAAAAAAGGCAAATATAGGAATTTGGCTCAATCTTAATGACGTCATCACAGGATGAACTACCATATATCTGATTGTGTGAGTGTTTTAAAAATATGTAATTAATTCAGGTACCTAAGTTCAAGCAGAAGACTTTATCTATTTGTTTTTATTGATGAAAAAAAACTGACTCTTTTTGTTTACTTTTCTTCACTTTGTTAAGTATAATTAACATTATGAGTCACACTAAGCTCCTCACTCGTATTCTCATTTTGTCTCTTCTGCCACTCATAGCACATGCAGAACGATCCAAAGTCATCGACTTTGAAGGGGCTGTTGTAGAAGGTTTAAATAAAAAACCCTTAGATTCCTTTAGCCAACTTTCTGAAAAAGACAAAAAAAGAAAGCGACTGCATCTCTATAAAAAAAGAAAAGGATTTCGCTTTCGAACACGTCAAACACTCAAAGAGATGAGGTATTTATAAATGAATACGGGGTCTCATTCATCGCACCTTTTGAATCCACAGCATCGAACTAAGGCATCTCAGCCTGTTGATACTTATGTTGTTCAAATCAAAGTTCGTCAAAATAGCCAACCCATTCAAAAAATATGGAGAGGAGACTCTCTCCTATCCATTGGTCATCCAATCCAATGGACAATCGAAACCACTGAAACAGGAATGAGAATGAGAGACTTAAGAAGTCCAATCAATCTCGTTTCAAAGACTGCCGTCAAAGAAATTGAATTTTCAGAGATTTTTGAAAAAGAATGGATTGAACTTCCACTGAGTGAAAATTCTAAAAACACTCCTGCAAGTGTTCGAATTAGAAAAACAAAAACGCTCGAAGCTTTATATAATTCAATAGAAACTGGAAAAGAAATTTTACTAGTTCAATACCTCAATCAATCTATACTAGATTCTTTTCCTTTAAAAGATTCTTCCTTTGTTCAATACGGAGGAGAAAATTTATTTCAAACTCAATGGGAAAATGAAAATCTAAAAGTAACAAGTCAACTTTCAGAACTTCAAGTACGACAAGATAAAAAAAACATCCCTTCAGAAAATGGAACCTGGTCTATTCCAAGAAGCAAACTTTTAAATACCTCAATTCACTTAAATGCTTTGTCATGGAAATTTGGAACTGAATCAGCAGGAAGCATCCCTCAAATTCCCCACATCGAAATAAAAAAAGAACTTGGAGATGAATCAAGATTCTTTAAAAAATCCATTCAAGGAATTATAGGAGCTCTTGCCATTTTTTTAATTACGATTGCACTCTGGCCACAAGCGGAAGAAAAAGAAGAAGAAAA
>PBMP01000043.1 GCA_002722705.1 Pseudobdellovibrionaceae bacterium
CATTTAACATCTCTGACTCCTTTGCGTTGTGGAATCCTTCTAAAGGATTTCTTTTCTCTTTTGAAGATGGTCGCGATAGACCGTTCACAAAACTTCTTCTTGGGATTGACTTTAAAGATGGAGTTGAGCTAAACACTTCTCGAAATCAAGAGCACGTCGCTTGATTCAATCAACTACTCATCCACAACTTTCTGAGATAACTCTAAATTTTTTGAAACTGCCGATAAACTCTTAGAACTGACTAAGTATTCAAAGAGAGGTTACGGGTTTAGGTCTTTTAAAAATTACAGGTTAACAGTATTGAATGCTTGTTTCTAAGGGTTTGATTGGTAGCACCCACCACGGATCGGGTAGAGTCAGTCGTTGTAACAAATGGTGCTCAGGAAAGGACTTGAACCTTCACGGGCTAACGCCCATACGCCCCTCAAGCGTACGTGTCTACCAATTCCACCACCTGAGCATATTTATTGAATAATTGAAGAAATTTTATATCTCCCTCTGTTTTAAAAATCTAGTAGTTAATCTCTTTTTTTAACTCTTTGTTTTTATTTAAAAAAATCATGATTTTTTAAAATTTCCAGATTCTCGCTCAGGGAGTGTTCTCCTGAAACGATAAGATGAGCTGAGCTTGCATGAGGCTCAACATATTCATCGTGCATTGGTTTTACCTGGTTTTCAAATTGGGCCTTTACTCCTTGGGGGGTACGGCCTCGTTCTTCTACATCTCTTTTTAGTCTTCTTTCAAATCGAACATCTTCTGATGTCTTAATAAATACAATAAAGTCGAAGAGTTCTTTTAAAGGATTAGAATTTAAAATCAGAATTCCATCTACAATAATATAAGGCTTGGGTTCAAAGAGTTGAATTTTATCCGATCGAGTATGTGTAGAAAAATTATAGAAAGGAATTGAAATAGGCTTTCCTTTTTTGAGATCGGATACATGAGTTTCAAGTAGTTTAAAATCAATTGCAGAGGGATGATCAAAATTAACTCGGCCTCCATCTTTGTCAAACTGATTGCTTTGATCAATATAATAACTATCTTGATAAAGAACTCCGCAGTTTTGAGGAGATAAGAAGTTACGAATCTCTCTTGATAAAGTGGTCTTTCCTGAGCCACTACCACCCGAAATAGCTATGATGATCGGTTTAGTTTTTGCGTTGGTCATTTTTTTGTATAAAGGTGAATGAATTTTTTCCAAGTTTCAAAAGTTTCTTCGGGTTTTTCATAGTGAGGAAGATGTCTCGCATTTTCAATGGTGTGTAAGATGGCAGATGGAACGAGTTGTAAAAGTTTTTTATGATTTTCATAAGGCGTTACTTCGTCATATCGACCCCAGAATATAAGTGTTGGAATTTTGGATTGAGATAAAAAACGATATTCATCAATAAGGTCAGAAAATGGAAAATTCATAAGTGTTGATTGGAGTGCGTCTTTCGAACCAATAATTTCACTTTTTGATTCTGCTTCATCAAAAAATTCAGGAAAACGCTCAGGCTGATAAAAGTTTTTTCTAAGTCCTTTTCGTAATCCAAGGTCTCCAAATGACTTTAAAAAGTATTTCCCTAAATAAGGAATTTTAACAAGTTGAGCTACGATAGGAACTCTGATGGGAAGTCCATTTGGAGAAATGAGAGTGACTGTTTTAAAAAGTTCAGAATGCTCTTTAATGATTCGAAGGACAATACCAGAACCCATTGATAACCCTACCCAGTGAATAGGGCCTTCTATTTTAAGTGCTTTGAGTAAATTTAGAGTCTGTGTAGTAAATGTTTCAATTGTGTAAGGTGGTTCAATTCGTTCGGAAAGCCCTCTCCCATAAAGATCAAAAATAATAGTCCGGTATCCATCTTTATGAATATCTTTTGCCAGTTTTTGAACAGAAAACGACGGGGTAGAGAATCCGTGAGTAAAAATGACAGTGCCTTTTTTCCCTGGTCGATCTTCATAATAAGTTCTTCCTTGAGGAAGTTCGATAAAGTTTTCTTTGGCAGCTTTAAAGTCCTCAATCGTTTTATTTTCTTGATCCATTATAAAAGGAAGGGCAACAAGGAGAGTAAGGATAAGTCCTATTATATTTTTTTTATTCATTGTTTTGGGTTATCCATTTTTTAAGTTTTTTTAAAGAAATTCTTTCATTTGAGTCTTTAATAGAATCGAGAATCAATTGCTTCTCTTTAATCTGATAATCTTTTTCTGCAATAGAGAGCAATTGATTCATTCGGTCTAATTGAATCCAGTGAGCACGATCAGGTAATTTGTTTTTAAAATTTAGAGGACAGTGGTCGATTGAATCCGTCTTTTTCTTTTTGCTTTCTTCGAGTTTAAAAAGAAGAGGAGCGCCCTGGGTTCGACAGATGAGTGGACGTGCAGGATATATGACGCATTCTTGATTTTTATTAAGGAAAGAACATGGGGGTTGAATTCGGCCTGTTGGGTCTTTTCCTGGAGGAGGTGAGCGAAAGGATGAGATCAGTTTTGTTCTTTCTTCTTGAGGTAGAGAGTTGATATATTCAACAATTTCAATTGCCTCTGATTCAAAGATATGAAGATCGGTATAACAGCATGCAGAGCATCCTTTTCCACATTGCATCTCTTTAGAGTGATGTTTGTGAATTTCATCAAAAAACTCAGAAGCATTTTTTTGAAGTGTTCTTAGTGCTGTTGGCATAATTCATCCTAGATGAGAAGTCCCGCAATGGTTGCTGTCATAAATGCCGAAAGTGTACCTCCAAGCATCGCTCGAAGTCCCATTTTAGCGAGGTCTTTTCTTCTTTCTGGAACGAGATTACCTACACCTCCAATTTGAATTGCAATTGAAGAAAAGTTCGCAAATCCGCAAAGGGCATATGTTGCGATAGTGAAAGATCGAGGATCAAGCGTTTCTTTCATCGATTTTAAATCCATGTAAGCGATAAATTCATTCAGAAACATTTTTTTCCCTAAGAGCGTTCCAATAGCAAGACAGTCTTTTGCAGGAACTCCCATTACAAATGCAATAGGATAAAAAAGATAACTGAGTATTCTTTCGACTGTGACCGGCTCACCCCCCCACGCTGGAAGGACGGTTAAAATCCAGTTTGCAAGCGATGTAAGAGCAACAAATGCAATTAGCATAGCACCGACGTTTAGAGCGAGATTTAGTCCTTCTGAAGCCCCTCTGCAGGCGGCATCAAGTACGTTTGCATCATTGAGGGGAACGTCTATCTTTACTTCTCCTCGAGTAACGGGATTTTCTGTCTCTGGAATAATGATCTTTGCCATTACCAGTGAAGCTGGGGCGGCCATGATTGAGGCTGCGAGAAGGTGTCCTGGGTCGGCACCAAAGCCGACATACGCAGCCATAACCCCTCCTGCTATGGTTGCCATTCCCCCTGTCATCATCGCCATGATTTCTGATTTGGTCATAGAAACAATATATGGTTTCACCACGAGAGGAGATTCAGTTTGTCCAAAGAAAATATTTGCACTTGCTGCCAGCGCTTCTGCTCCAGAGACGTTCATGATTTTGACCATTGCGACTGCTAAAACTTTTACGATTTTTTGAATAATTCCCAGATAAAAAAGAATTCCCATCATTGAAGAAACAAAGATGATTGTGGGAAGAACAGAAAAAGCAAAAAAATGTTCTCTAAACTCTTGTCCAAAGACCATCGAGGCACCAGCGTCAGAAAAACTAATAATTTTAGTAATCACTAAACGAGCTCCATCAAAGAAGTATTTTCCTGGCTGAGTCCATAAAACTAAGATTCCAAATAACATTTGGAGGCCAAGTCCGGTACCAATGAGCCGAAAATCTATTTTTTTCTTATTATTTGACAAGAGCCAGGCGAGCCCTAGAATGACGAAGAGACCAAAAAAGCTAATCAATTTTTCCATGTAGTCCTCAGGGGGTGTAATTATTAGTGAGGTATTCGTACTATACTGAATAAAAGAGATCAATTAAGGAATCTATGAATTTTAAAGTATCGAATGATTTTAAAAAATTTTTTAATAACAATAAGTTAAGTCAAGTCGATCTTGATCAAGGCCTACTTCAGACTGCTCAAGTTTGTCTTTATAGGGAATTAGAGCAAAAAAAACTGTTTCAATTTAAGCCTCAGCTTTTTTATGGGGACGAGTGGTTCACTCCCGATGGAACCATTTGGATCGCTGTACCCTTTTATTTAGGAAGTGTGATTTGTAAAAAAATTGAAAAAGAATTGATTGGAGAGGTTGAAGGAGGATCTTTTAGTCAAATGATGAAATTGATTCGACATGAAGCAGGTCATTGTTTTGAGCATGCGTATCGTTTGTCGAAGACAAAAGAGTGGAAGTCTTTTTTTGGAAATCCATCTGATCACTATGACCCCGAATTTTTTTACCCGGACCCTACAAATTTATCTTATGTTTCTTATCTCCCTGATTTCTATTCACAGTCTCATCCAGAAGAGGACTTCGCAGAAACATTTGCTTTTTGGTTAGATCCAAAAAAAAATACAAAAATAAAAAACTTTGCATTAAAAAAGAAGTTTGATTATTTAGATGAAATTTCTAAAAAATTAAGTAAAGTTGAACCGTTTCCAAAGTATAAAAAAAAGGCATACGAAGTTTCAACGTTAAAATATTCGATTAAAAAACATTATCAAATGAGATTTAATGAGAATCCTTGTGAATTTTTCTTTTTTTATGATGATTTATTATTTGAGTTTTTTGAAAGTAAACCAGGAATAAGTGGAGCAGAGTGGATAAAAGAAAGAAGCGTGCATTTGGTTTCTCGTGTTCAAAAAAATACGTCTGTACATCCCTATTTTATTAAAAAATTTTTAAAAAAATGTATGAAACGGTGTGAGTTTTTGAAACTTTCAGTTTCTTCTTCGTGTGAAGAAATTGAAAAAAAGTTGATTTATGAACTTTCAATTTTATTTCTTCATTATAGAATTCGTGGAAGAATGATGAATCCAGTGAAAGGAACTTTTGTATGAATTCTTTGTCGCCTCGTGTGAGTCAAAAAAAAATAAATAAAAAAAAGAAGAAAGTAATGGTTCTCATTGATCTTCCTTTTGAAGCACCGGAAGATCATGATTATCGAGATTTCGAAAAAGATCCTGACTGGAAAAGTGAACTTGCAGTTATGAAGCAATTAAAAAAGATGGGGTATGATGCTCATCTTTTTGGTTTGCATGATAATATCAACGATCTGATATCTATGTTACAAACTCAATCTTATGATTTTGTTTTTAATCTGTGTGAATCTTATAAAGATGATCGTGAATATGAGGGAAATATTGCTTCTCTTTTAGAAGTAATGGAAATTCCTTTTACTGGAGCAAATGCTCGAGCACTTAATTTATGTAAAGATAAAGCGCTTACAAAAAAGATATTAAAATTTCATGGGTTAGATGTTCCTGAGTTTCAAGAATTTCCATTAAACAAAAAAATAAAAATACAAAAGAATTTTCCGTACCCTGGAGTAGTTAAGCCTGTTGGATACGAAGGTTCAGAAGGAATCCATGGAGCTTCTCTTGTTAAAAATGAAAAGGAAGCTTTGAAGAGAATCGAATATGTACAAAGTAAATACAAAGTAGATGTTTTAATGGAAGAGTATATTCATGGAAGAGAAGTTTATATTTCGTTAATTGGAAATAAAAAAGTTCAAGCTTTTCATCCTCAAGAATTATTTTTTGATAATATGCCAGAAGATATGCCTAGACTTGCTAGTTTTAAAGCAAAGTGGGATCCAAAGTATAGAAAAAAATGGGATATTGATAATGGTCCTGTATTTGATATGGACCCAGCTTTAGAAAAATCAATTATGGACTATGGGAAAAAAGTTTATAAAATTTTTGGACTCAATGGTTATGCGCGATTTGATCTTCGAGTGACTGATAACGGGAAAATTTACTTTTTGGAGGCAAATCCAAATCCCTCGATTGCACCTGGAGATGATTTCGAGCAAGCTGCGAAAGAAAGTGGTGTTTCTTATAGAGATCTTTTAAGTCAAGTGATTCGACTTTCAAAAAAAACAGGAAATGCTTAGGAAGACGACTTGTGATTTTGAGTTCTTCCGTTTAAACCTTTGAGATGAATTTAATTTCTTGGAATGTAAATGGGATTAGAGCGTGTCTTAAAAAAGGGTTTCTTCAGTGGTTTGAGGAAGTTTCAGCAGATATTGTTTGTTTACAAGAAACGAAAGTAAAAAAAGAACAGCTTGAAAAAGATTTTCCAGAGTTAATTCATCCGAATAAATATCACAGTTTTTGGCATTCTGCAGAAAAAGCAGGGTATTCAAGTGTCTCTATTTATTCAAAAAAAGAACCCATCGATGTCATTGTTGGACTTGGGAATCCAATCTACGATTGTGAAGGAAGAGTGCTCACTTTAGATATGGGAGAGTTTGTTCTGATTAATGCATATTTTCCAAATTCACAAAGAGAGGGCAAGCGTCTTGATTATAAACTTGGCTTTTGTTCAGAAATAAAAAGCTTTTGTGATCAATGGGTAAAAAAAGGAAAACATGTCGTTCTATGTGGAGATTACAATATTGCACACCAAGAAATTGATTTAAAAAATCCTAAGACAAATCATAAAAATGCTGGATTTCTTCCAGAAGAGAGAGCGTGGATGACTCATTTTTTAGAAGATGGGTATAGCGACGTTTTTAGAGAACGAGTAAAGGAGCCCGATCATTATACCTGGTGGAGTTATCGCCCTGGAATTAGAGAACGAAATATTGGATGGAGAATTGATTATCATTGTGTGAATAAAGCATTTGGAGAGCGAGTGGAATCCGTAAATCATTTTCCAGAAGTGATGGGTTCAGATCACTGTCCAGTTTCTTTGACTTTAAAAAAATGAAATTTGACTCTGCCAAACACCTTGATCATTTTTTAGGAGATGAGCAACTAAATCATTATTTTTTGAATTAATTAAAATAATTTCATCTAAATAAAAAGTAGCTCTAAAGAGTTTTACCGTATTTTTTTCAGTGTTTGAGTTTCGTGCTTGGGAAAGCCAGTCTTCGTTGTTTAAGTAGTCAGAAAGAAGTTCATTTGAGACTTTCTCATAAAGTTTAATGTGATTATCAATATTGATGTAGATCGTAGCATTGTTGATTCCTGGCTTATGGTGTGTTCCGTCTTTTGTTTTATCTGCTTTATAAAGGTTATTTATAATACTGTTATAATTTTTGTATCGAACTGAGAGTTTTCTTTTTACATCTATTCTTTTTTTTATTTTTCTAGTTTTTTTGTCTGCCACAAGAATATCATGGGAAGTTCTTTGGAATTTTTTTTTAAACTTTTTATATGAGACTTTTTGTCTATGTAAACTTACTTGATCTTCCGCCAATATAAGAATCTCTCCAGCTTTAAGAGAGGAGCCTAATCGATCAGCCTCTTGAAGTTCGGTAAGATTGCTGAGGAGAAATTTTTTAAACTCTGTTTGTAGTTGATCGTTATTGCTTCTTTTTAATTTTTTACTGTAAGTGAGTAAGGCTTTGTAGTTTGAGTCAAACCAAATATAAAGAGAGAGAGGTTCAATGTGACTGGAATCTTTAATGTCATGAATAATTTCAATGTAGTTTTTTAAAATTTCAGTTTCTGCAGTGTAATTAATATTGGTTTTGAGCTGTTTGATAAACTTATTAATCAAAGGAGAAAGAGGTATTTCTTCTTTTGTAAAAGTGAACCATTTTTTATTCAGATGAGAGTGAGAGCCAAGCTGTGTGAAGAGAATTTTACATCGAAATTCTTTTAGAGAATTCGAATAGGAGACAGAGCTTATAAAAAAAATGAAAATACTCAGTCTTAGAGTGTTCAAAGATCCCCCCCCTTTGTTCTTTTCCTCTCTATAAAGAGCAGCTAACAATGTAGTTTTTTTTAGTCAAAAAAAAAGAGAAGTAGATTTAAGTGGTTTATAAAACTGAGAGCGATCAACTGCTTATAAACAACGCTTACTGTAATGCTGAGTGTGATTTTATGACTGTTTCTTTAACTAATCATAAAACAGAGCTTTGAAGTATTTCCAAACAGCGTTTTGACTCGTCGAGTCCATTTTTCAGATTGCCGATCACCGAAGGAGGAAGTTCAGAATGGTTCTGAATATAAGTTTCGGTTTGATGAATAAAGTCTGCGTCACAACTTCCAGGAAAAAACAGACTTGTTAATTTATCTAAATAAGTTTCTGATTCGGTCTCAGAAAGCCTTTCGAGTGAATCAAAAAATTTCGGAATAGCAAACTGAGTGAGTTCCTCTTGACCCATTGTAAAGAATACACTCATCGGATTTCGTAATTCATCCAATCGAAGTTGCTGATCTTTTGGTGTATCTATTCTTAAAATTTGTTTAATCCACTTTTCTTTTATTTTGTGAGACGGAATCATTACTTCGGCTACCGCAGCTTCTTTTTTTCCAAATTGAGAAGGGTCTTTTTTCTTTTCAGCTTCGAGGAGTTCTTGAAGTTGAGGTGAATTTAAACGACCAAGTGTTTGAATCACTTCCCATCGTCTTACTTGGTCAAACTTCATTCCTTGCGGAATTTGTTTTCCTGCAAGCCAATTGATCAGAACTTTTTGATCGTTGACTAAATTCGCCGAATTTAAAAAAGTCTTAAACCAAGAAATCTGAATATCGGATCCTGGCTTCACCGTATTCATTTTATTTTTAGAAAGTTTTGCTAATTTTTTTAAATAAAATGTTTTTCTTTTTGGTGAAAGATAAGAAAAAGTAGATTTTTTATTTCCTCTTATTTTTATCACTGTTTTTAAAAGATCATTTACGATGAAGAGATCAGTTTCTTTTGGTATTTGCTTAAAAAATGTCTCCATGAAAATTTCTGGAGCGAGTTTGGCGTCTCTGACATCTTCCCATAGTTGTTTCCAAATCATGTGTCTTCTGAGAGTTCCAGGAATTTTGGAAAGTGATTTCATGGCTAGCTTTTGAGATCCTGGTCCTAGGTGAACTTTAACAAAATCATAGTCACCGTCATTAAGAAGGATCATCGAAGGACAGAAGAGTCCCTTTGCTTCTCTGATGGCAGTCAACTTTCCGGAATAGTTAACTTTTAAACGTTTTTTGAGTTGAGCCTTTTTGTTAAAAAACGCAATTTCCATTCGGTGTGGACGAAGAATGGAGTCAGCATTTCTATTATTTACTCCTTGAACAATAGAGAGTTCTTTAATTTTTCCTTTTTGACAAGAAAGTTTTGCTTCTACTGTATTGAGTCCTTGAGTCATTAGCCATGCTTGTTTCCAGCGAGTGAGGTCTTTTCCACTTCCTTCGGATATCGCTTGTATAAAGTCATTGAGAGTAGTGTTTTGATAAGCATATTTTGAGAAATATTTTTTTAAACCTTTTCGAAATCCTTTCTCTCCAACGTAGTAAAAAAGTTGTTTTAGTGAAGAAGCGCCTTTTCCATAGGTAATTCCATCAAAAAGTGCAAAGGCAGAATCGGTATCAGGAACCGAGGCGAGGATAGGATGAGTTGTAGGAAGTTGGTCTTTCCAATAAGCCCATGTCTTTATATCGGAAAAAAAGTGATGCCAAGCTCCATCAAGTTTAAGTTTCTTTTGAACAGCATCTAAAGCCCAGGCAGATGTAAATGTGGCAAAGCTTTCATTTAACCAAAGATCATTCCACCACTTCATGGTGACTAAATTCCCAAACCACATATGTGCCATTTCGTGAAGAATGACTTCTGCTCGGTTTATTCTAAGGTCTTTGGTGATTTGAGACCGAGAAACATAGCGTTCTGAATAAGTGACTGCTCCAACGTTTTCCATCGCACCCGCATTAAATTCTGGAACAATGAGTTGGTCGTATTTTTCAAACGGATAAGCTACTCCAAATGCTTTGTTATAGAATAGAAAACCTTGTTCTGTTGCTTTGAACCAGTCCCAGTAATCAATGTATTTTTTCAAAGTTTGTCGAACAAAGAGTCGAAGTTCAATATTCTTTTCAGGGGTTCGAGCATATGATTTCCAAAACGCGTACGGACCAGCATGAAGGGCCCATATGTAGGTACTAAAGCGTTTTGTTTTTGGAAAAATCCAAATAGAAGTTTCTTTGTTTTGAATTTTTTTTGTTTCTTTTCGATTAGCAATGACTTGCCAGAAAGAGGGAGTGTGTACTTTCATTGTGTAAGAGGCTTTGAGGTCGGGTTGGTCAAAGCAAGGAAATACTCTCCGGGCATCATAGGGCTCTAGATTAGAGTAGAGATAAACTTTTTTATCGACAGGATCGACGAAGCGATGAAGTCCTTCTCCAGATAGACTGTAGGGATGTTCAAATTCGATTTCGACTGTATTTCTTCCATTAATGAGTTGCTTTAGTTCTATCTGGATTCGTCCAGAAGTATAGACAGGGTTTTTTATTTTTTTTCCATTGATCAGGAAAGACTTGATTGTGCCTCCTGCGAAATCAATAAAGGTGTCATTGAATCCAAGTTTTTTTGATTTTTCTGAATCAAAGCTAAATCCAATCGTGTTTTTACCGTGAAATGTTTTTTTTGTATTTTCAAGAAAGAACTCAAGTTGGTAGTCAATATCTGAGATTTGTTGTGCCCGAATCTCTGCTTGCTTTTGTAAGAGTTTAGAGTCTTTTTCAGTAGAACCACCGAGTTCTAGAAGAGATGTTGTTGCACATCCAGTAAATAAAAGGCAGAGGGACCCGTAGGAAACAAATTTTTTTAACTTCATGAGCTTTTCTCCAAATGAGTTGTAAAAGGAGAGTCTACTCGATGTTTTTGTTTTTTTCGAGTTTTTGTATTTGAATTCCTACTGATTCAAGTAAAGCAATTGAATCTCTGATTCGGTAGTCCTGGTCATAGTAAATTTTCTGAACATTTCCGAGATTGATGAGACGTTTTGCACAGTGAACACATGGTAAGTGGGTCACAAAAACGACTTTTTCAATAAATCGTGGAGCGTCGCAATTAATCACCGCGTTTTCTTCTGAATGGAGGCATCCGCAGTTTCCAGGTTCATCTCGATCACAAGAGTTTTGAAGGCCTGTTGCATTTCCGTTGTATCCGACTGCAAGGACTTTTCGGTAGTCGGTACTGGTAATAACAGAGCCAACTTGCAGTCTCTTGCATGTTGATCGTGCAGAAATTGTTTTCGCTAGCTGCATGTAAATTTCTTCAAAACTAGGACGGGTCATTCGATTCGATATGGACGAGTTGAAGGTAGGATTGAAGTTCGCGTATGGACTCTAGAATGTCATCGACGGCACGATGCGCATTTTTTTTCTCAAACTTAATGCCCCATTTACTTCTAAATATTTCTTTGAATGAACTGACGTCGACAATTCGATAATGAAGTCGTTTTGCTAAAAGAGGCATGTGCGCAATAATAAATCGTTGATCATTGCCTACAGAGTTTCCGCAAAGAATCACTCGATCATTCTTTCGGTAGTGTCGATTGATAATAGACAGGACTTCTTGTTCAACTTCAGTAAGGTGTTTTCCTCGAGGAATGGCTTCAGTGAGTCCTGAGGCCCCGTGCGTTTTTTTACACCATTCGTCCATGAGGTCGAGCTCAGACTGTGGTTGAAAGACCACTTGTTCGTATTGCTCTTTAATCTCAAAATTTTGATCAGTGATTACGACAGCAACTTCGATGATTTTATGAATTTTCTCATCAAGTCCGGTCATTTCTAAATCTACCCAGAAAAATCTAGCCATGAAACTTTGTATAACTAAGATCTTAGAGAAAAGCGAGGAACTCTCTTTGGAAATTAGGTTCGTGCGATTGGTTATTTTACTGTGAATACAGCTTATTCTTGTAAGTATTTGTAACTTAAAGACAAAAAAGAAGATTTTTTTAATCAAAAAAACATAGAAAGAAGAGCTTTTTTCCCTGATTTCATTCTTGCTTCAGAAGGGGTTCATTGCTAAAAACGCCTAGATTCAACACTTTTATGGAAAAAAGAGAAGATCGTTAGGTACTGAGGTGGCTTTCGGTTTTTTATTTTTTTGCAATCAGAATAAAATTTAAGGAGCAAACTGTGGCTGAACAACACGTACCTATTGAGCGAGTCAGGAATATTGGGATTTCTGCCCATATTGACTCAGGGAAAACAACCCTTTCTGAGCGAGTTCTTTTTTACACTGGAAAGATTCACAAAATTGAAGAAGTCCGTGGAAAATCCGGTGTCGGAGCAAAAATGGACAGCATGGAGCTTGAGAGAGAAAAAGGGATCACCATTCAGTCTGCTGCGACTTACTGTATGTGGAAAGACTTTAACGTTAACTTGATTGATACTCCGGGACACGTGGATTTTACTGTTGAAGTAGAGCGTTCTCTTCGAGTTCTTGATGGTGCTGTTTTAGTTCTTTGTTCCGTTGCCGGAGTTCAGTCGCAATCCATTACAGTAGACCGTCAGATGAAGCGATACAACGTTCCTAGACTCTGCTTTATCAATAAAATGGATAGAGCGGGTGCAAATCCATTCCGTGGAATGGAAATGCTACGAGAAAAATTAAAGCACAATGCTCACATGATTACTTATCCTATTGGTGCAGAAGACCAGTTCCAAGGAGTGGTTGATCTTGTAACTATGGAAGCGATTTATTTTGATGGGGATAACGGAGAAAATATTCGAAGAGAAGCAATTCCTGCTGAATTAAAAGATGACTGCGATAAAGCAAGGGAAGAATTAATTGGTGCGATTGCAGACTTTGATGATGACATCGCAGAAAAGTTTCTTGAAGGTGAAGAAGTTTCTGTTGAAGAGCTTAAAAAAGGAATCAGAAAAGCAACGATGTCACTCGAGTTCACTCCGGTGATGATGGGATCGGCTTATAAGAATAAAGGTGTTCAGCTTGTTCTTGATGCGGTTTGTGATTATCTTCCTGCTCCAAATGAAAGTACGAACGTTGCATTAGATCTTGATAATGATGAAGCAGAAGTGGAGTTGACTTCTGACTTTAATAAACCTCTGGTTGCTTTGGCGTTTAAATTAGAAGATGGTCGTTACGGTCAATTGACGTTCATGCGTCTTTACCAAGGAACCATGAAAAAAGGTGAATTCATCTTTAATATGGCGAATGGAAAGAAAGTAAAAGTTCCTCGAATTGTTCGAATGCACTCAGATGAAATGCATGATGTAGATGAAGCACGTGCAGGTGACATTGTTGCTCTTTTTGGTGTGGAGTGTGCGTCTGGGGATACTTTCACAGATAATACTGTTAAGCTTTCAATGACTTCAATGTTCGTTCCAAGTCCAGTGATTTCACTTGCAGTGGCGCCGAAAGATAAAACAGGTCAAGCGAACTTCTCAAAAGCTCTGAACCGATTCCAAAAAGAAGATCCGACTTTCCGAGTTCACAGAGATGAGGAATCTGGTCAGACTATTATTAGCGGAATGGGTGAGCTTCACCTCGAAGTTTATTGTGAGCGAATTAAGCGAGAATACAATTGTGAAGTTGTTATTGGGCAACCACAGGTTGCTTATCGTGAGGCTATTACTCAAAAAGCAGATTACGACTACACTCACAAGAAGCAAACCGGTGGTGCTGGACAGTTTGGTAAGGTTGTAGGTTATGTAGAGCCTCTTCCTTCTGATGCTGTAAAAGACTTTGAGTTCGTCAACGAAATTGTCGGTGGAACAATTCCAAGAGAATACATTCCAGGTTGTGAAAAAGGTTTCAGTGAGGCGATGAAAGAAGGTCGACTCATTGGTCACCCGATTGTTGGTGTTCGAATCGTATTGAACGATGGATCTTATCACCCTGTGGATTCTTCTGAGCAAGCGTTTAAAACAGCAGCTTTGATGGCATTTAGACAAGCTTATGAAAAAGCAGGTGCAACTATTCTTGAGCCGGTGATGAAGCTTGAAACCTCAGCTCCTGAGGAATTCCAAGGGACTGTCATGGGACAGATTAACCAGCGAAGGGGAGTCATCCAAAACTCTTCTTCTAATGAGGGATTCTGTGTTGTTGAAGCTGAAGTTCCTCTTTCTGAGATGTTTGGTTATGCGACCGATCTTCGATCTGCAACTCAAGGAAAAGGTGAGTTCAGTATGGAGTTTGCTCGATACAATGCTGTTCCTCGAAATGTTCAAGAGGAAATGGTTAAAAAGTATCAAGAAAAGAAAGCTGCAGAAAATAAGTAGCTCGATTTCTTTATAAAGTTAAAAAACCTCCTTTTACGCCTGAGTAGAAGGAGGTTTTTTTTTAGTTAAGTGGAAAAATGAAGAAAATATTCTTACTGGGGAAAATTACGGTTCAGAACAGCTCTCATGAAATCCATAAATGGTTTTAAGGGAGACAAGCGTTGCTTCTGTTATCGAAGATGGGGGTTTTGAGACTGACGAAGCATTGCTGTACTTGTTGCTTTTTTCATTTGTCTCTTCAATTGTATCAGTCGACTGGTTTGTAAATGACTCTTAAAAACAAAAAGCCCAAGTGAAATTGACTTGGGCTTTTTGTTGTTTTTATTCTGATAAAATACTTATCTTAAGATTCGGCTTACGAGATCAATTTGATCAGAACCTTCGGCTGTTTGTAGCCAAAGGACAACGGCCTGACCATTCGCAGCCATTGCAATTCGAGGGTCAGGGAAAAAATCACTGACCTCGCTCAGAGGGGTTTCGACTCCCCATGTTCCATTGACTTTTCTGTTGGCAAATACTCTAAAGAGACTTCCTTCTTGTCGAGTCCAAACCACAGTAACATCTCCTTGGTGGTTCATTTCAACAATGGGGTTAAAGTTCAGTCCTTTGATATTTTGGGAACTTGCATTTTCAACGATTTGATTATTGAGAGGTGACTCATCCCACGTCTGCACTTGAACTAATCCAGAGGTATCTTGAATTCTAGCAAGTGCAAAATGGTTGTTATTTTGAGACACGTTAAAGGTTGAATTGATTTGGATTGCAGTTGCTCCTGTGAGGTTTACTTCTACCGGAAGCCAAGCATCGTTTTGTTGTGTATTGACAAAAATTTGCTGATTTGCTCTCCAGAATGCAGAGAATCCAGTTTCACTGCTGAGAAGTTGAAGTTGAGAAGCGCTTTGAGAGCCTCCCTGAAGTTGGACAGGTGTTCCCCAGAGGCCACTGGTATTTCTTGTATTTCCCCAGACGCGAAGGTTTCCATCAGTGAAATCTCTGTAGAGTGCTGCCGCTTCACCACTATTTGAAAGTTCAATGGTGGGGAGGGTTGCTGATTGGCTTTGAGAGATGCTTTGAACGACAGACCAGGTATTGTTTTCTGCAGTATACACTCTTGCTTTACTGAGTTGTGCTCCAAGGTTTCCTTGTTCTTGCCATGCAACAGCCATATCTCCTTGATCATTTAGGCTAATGCTTGGAGTGACCACTCCTGCAGAAAAATCAGTAGCGTCATCCACATTAAAAGGAGACCCCCATCCTTCATTTTCCGAAGTTGCTCTTTCATTGACATAAACGTCATCAATTCCATTGGTGTCACGAACGGTCCAGGCTACGGCAACATGTCCATTTGCGTTGGCAGTTGCTTTGGGTGCAAAAATAGAATTTGCTCCGATGAGATAGTAAAGGTTTCTTGATCCTGACATTTGATCTAGGGTGATATTTTGGGTTCGGTTATTCATTCGTTTAATCGTACCGTTTTGAACACTTACCCAAAAGTATTCAACGTTTCCGTTTACCATAGCAACATCGTAGCTTGCAGGTTGTAGAATCGTGGTTTCTGAACTAGAAAATACGGTTGAAGTAGCCGCATCCCAAGTTCGAGTTCGTGTTGAAAAGTTTAATGAAAGATCAGTGTTTTCATTTCCAGCCATGTCAACAATCGCCCCTGCACTGACGAGAGCAGTGTAATTTGTGCCTTCCCGAAAATCCGGAGCTGAGATCACCAAAGTATCTCCATCAATGACTTCTAGCTCGACAGCTACCGGTGTTCCTTGTGCATTGAGTGTAATCAAAGTTTGGTTCGCAATTGAAATCGGTTCATCAAAGACGAGCTCAATCGGATGATCAAAATTTACTTCATCTTGGCCATCTTGAGGATTGGAAGAGATCAAACGAGGTCCGGTGAGATCTGGAGTGAATTGAGTACTAAATCGAAGGACATAATCTTCATCAAGTGTTTCACCTGAAGTACTTTCAATGGTTTTACTGAGAGTAACTGTATAGCTGTGGTCTTCTGTGAGAGCTTCATTCAGTTCTAAGGTGATGGTATTTCCTGTAGATGAGAGAGTAAAAGAGATTGTTTGATTGTTTTGATCTTCTATGAAAGAGATTTGATCAGAAGATAGATTCTCTTCACTGACTTCATCAGAAAACGTAAAGGTAATTTGAGTCAGATTGGATGGAAATGGATTTGAGCTTTCAGCAGGAACAACCCCTGTGACATAGAACTCTGGATTCGGAGGGGTGTTTTTTGGGGTGTTTGGACACCCAGTGAGTAAAAACCCAGTTAAAATCAAGGTTAATACTTGTGGTCGATAAAATAAGGTTTTTGAAAGCTTCATACACATACTCCTTCTCTCGTGAAAGTGGCCATCGGCGTATCTTGTTTTTTGAAAGTTGGCAACCCGTGTAAAACTTATTCTTGTGGGATTGAAAAGACAATGGTAGTCGGATGCTCTCAGACGAAGGAGTAGTGTTTTATGTTTAAAAAGTTGAGTTTTTTATTTGTGGCTGCCTTATTGACTGGATGTTTTGAAGACCCTGGAGTCGGAACAAGTGGGGGGAGTGATACCGATATGACCACGGGGATGACCATGGGAGAAACACTTTCAGACACCACAACGGATGGATCAGAGAGCTCGACTACTCTTTTGGATGACTCTACCTCTACAAGTACGACGGAAGATGGTTTGACAACGACTACAGATGATAGCACTACGACTAGCGAAACAACAACGACCGGACCAATGGCGGATGTTTCTTCTTCTGGTGATGTACCTTCTTATTTTTATGTGGAAGATTTTGAAGGGGATGATGGAGTTTCTTGGCCAGACCCATGGAATCCTCTTATGGGTGTAGTCAATCCAAATGTGAATGCAGGAGTGGCTCAATTTAGTGCAGTTCCTCTTTCAACTGGAACAATGAATTTAGAAACATTTTTAGAAGAGATGCCTTACTCTGTTCTTGATTTTAATGCCGAATTCTCGTTTAGGTTTTCTTCTCCGACTTCTCAACGTTTTTGGTTTTGGGGGAGATATGATGAGGGTGACGGAGTTGGGATCGCTGTTGATTCAACAAATGTGATTCAAAATGGCGGATGTATTCGTTTAGAGCAAGTCAGTGGTGGAGTTCACTTTCCGTTAAGTAATTGTTTGAATCCTTCGACAGTGACTGGTCCTAATGGTTTTTCACCATCACAGTTTTACAGAGTCCGTTTAGAAGTTAGATCTTTGAGTGGTACTGAAACTCTTGTTCAGACTAAGGTTTGGAGAGCAAATCAAACAGAGCCAGGTGACTGGATGTTAAGTGAAGAAGTTCAAGATGCTTCTTTTCAAGGACAGGCTGGAAGTTTTGCGATTGATTTAGAGAATAGTTTGGGAACATCGTCAGCAGCGTTTGATGATTTTCAGATTGAAGAATAGTTAAAACTCAAAGCCGAATTTAATTCCCAAAGAATTAGTACCAAAAGTTACATACTCTCCGTGAAGAGTGAGGCGGATTCCTGTAGGCCAGAAGTGGAGAACGACTCCTAGTTGGCTCTTGAATGCACCTCCTTTTCCCGTGAGATCTTGGCTTACACTAATTCCCGGAACTCCGGTTGGAATGTCTAAGCTCAGTGTTCCAATGCTATAAGCGTAACCAACTGAAATAAAGGGATCCGCAAAATTCAATCGTCTTGAAACCACGATTTGAGGTTCGATGGTATGTCCTTTGTAAATTCCAAGCTTTGAATAGGTATAATTTCCTCTAAAGGCAAATGTAGGACCTTCTTCGGGTTGGTGAAATGTATATTTAAAGTCAGCTCCAATAACAACTAGACCTTGATAGCCTACGAAAGAGCCTCCAACATCAAACTTTTCTAGAAGTCGTTTGTGAACAATTCCTCGAGGAATGGGGAGTATTCTCAAATTACTTGAGTTCGATCCTGCTTGAGAAAGAACATCTCTAAAGCTTTGCGGAATTTGTGCAATGGTAAGTTCAACTCCAAATTCGAGTCCAACACCCCCCATGAGAGCTGTTGCAGGCTCATATGATCGATGTGCAGTTCCTAAGCCAATTGTTTTGATAAAAGTATTTCTTGAAGCTTCTGGAACAAGTTGATCGATATTTACAAAGCTAGATGCATCTAGAGAAAATGCATTTGAGTAAATCGGAGTGAGTATCAGAAGAAAAAAAAAGGCCCTCATCGAGGACCTATTTTATCAGCTTAAGCTTTAAATCGTGTTGGCAGAAGGTTGACGTTATTTTGTAGGAGCAGTTGTTTCACTTTTTGTGTTGGATTTGTTTTCTGCTTCCTTTTTAACTGGAGATTTTTTTGAAGCACTCACAGGTTTTGAGACTCTTTCAAAAACACTTTCTCGACTGTTTGTTCCCAAGATCGTTAGACTAAGTGAAGTGATCATAAAGATCGCCGCGAGAATTGCAGTTAAACGAGTAAAGAAATTGGCTCCACCAGAGCTCCCAAAAACAGTCTGACTCGATCCCCCAAGAGATGCACTTACTTCAGCACCCTTTCCAGATTGGACAAGAACCAAGAGGACTAAAAAAACACAAGTAACAATGTGAACGATCGTAATCAATTTTTCCATAACCTTAAGAGGTATATAAGGGAAGGGCTTTTGAAACAAGAGGGAAATGAGGGGATGAGTTGTAGTAGGGGGTTGGTTAATTTTTCTTAACTTTTAATGAAAGTGCACATGAAATAAGATTTTTTAAGTCAACTTTAGAGAACGACCTTGATTCTCTTAAAGAGCGTCAGACATAATGATCGGAGGGGAACTTTCATGAAAAAAAGATATCAATTGATTTGTTTTAGTATTTTGTTTTTAGGATCTGTTACTGCATTTGCTTACCCAGGCCATGCAAGTTATCCAGGTCATGCAAGTTATCCAGGTCATGCAAGTTATCCAGGTCATGCAAGTTATCCAGGTCATGCAA
>PBMP01000044.1 GCA_002722705.1 Pseudobdellovibrionaceae bacterium
GGGGGGGTTTTTTTTTGCGCGTAATTTTTTTGCATTTTTTTTTTTCCGAACCAACTTTTTCAAATCTGCGTAAATTTTTTGCCTTTTTTTGCACTTTTTTGCCTTTTTTTCACTTTTTCCCTTTATTTCCACTTTTTGACCCTTTTTCTACCACCATCTTTACCTTATGTTTTTTCCCTTTCATTACGTTTTTTTACCTCCATAAAATTATAGATCTAATAAATCTATGTTTTTTTCTTATAAATTATTTTTAAAATAATAAATATTATGGTATATTTTTCTTATATAAAATGAAAATCATTAAATTTTTAATTTTATCGATAATCAGATTAATTAATTTAATAAATAAATAAAAAAAAAAATTTAAAAAACACGATAGAAATGCAAAAGTGAAATTTACTGAAAAAAAGATACTATTTTCTTATGATTTTACTAATATTGATAAAAGTTAATGAAGATAAAATTCTTATTAAACCATTTTCAAAAAGTATAAATTTACCTCCATAAAATTTGTTTAATTTTCTCGATAGTTATAAGTCTTATAAATTATTATATATTGACTTAATTATTTGGTTTAATATTCTTATTATTATATGATAAAAAATATAGCTAAAAATAAGGTCAAAATCAGGTGCAAACATCGAGAATTTTAAAAACCGAAATTTTTTAAACGCACCAATTTAATTCGAATTAATTAGAATTAATTAATTTTAATTAAAACGCACTCATTTTGCAACTTATGTTTTTATGGAAAATTTATGTTTTTTTATGGAAATTTATGTTTTTTTTATGGAAATTTATGTTTTTCCATAAATCTAAGAAATCCCTAGGATTATGAGAAATTCTGAAAATCCCTAAGATTCTAAGAAATTCTGAAAATCCCTAGGAATATGAGAAAATCTAGAAATCCCTAGAAATCTGAGAAATGTTAGAAAATCCCTAGAAATCTGAGAAATGTTAGAAAATCCCTAAGATTCTGTATCAATCTAGAAATCCCTAGGAATATGAGAAATTCTGAAAATCCCTAGAAATTCTAGAAAGCTAAGAAATGTTAGAAAATCCCTAGGATTCTGTATCAATCTGGAAAATCCCTAGAAATCTAAGAAATTCTGAAAATCCCTAGGAATCTGAGAAATTCTGAAAATCCCTAGGAATCTGAAAAATTCTGAAAATCCCTAAGATTCTGTATCAATCTGGAAAATCCCTAGAAATCTAAGAAATTCTGAAAATCCCTAGAAATCTAAGAAATTCTGAAAATCCCTAGGAATATGAGAAAATCTAGAAATCCCTAGAAATCTGAGAAAATCTAGAAATCCCTAGGATTTAAAGGTAAATATCTTAAAATTTAATTAATCTATTTTCACTATAAAATTATAAAGGGAATTATGGTAATAAAAATATCATACATTCTAAATTTTCAATAAGAAACCGCGCACAAGAAGTAAAATTAGGAAGTCTTGAAACCTATAAATCAAACTTCTATCAATTTCTATTTAAGTCTAAAAATGTTATAAAATTCAATAATGAGTCAGGAACTTAACTATAATCATCTAACTTCTGTTACTCCTATTGATGGTCGTTATCATCAAAAAACTCAGGAGTTGAGGAGTTATTTTAGTGAATATGCGTTTATCAGATATAGACTGATAGTGGAGATTGAATATTTAATAGCTTTAAGTAAGATTGATTTAGTGGAAACGTTAGAGGAAGAGGAGGTTTTATTTTTAAAAAATATCTATCAAAAATTTGGTGTTTCCGATGCTGAATCTGTGAAGGAGATAGAATATAAAATTAAACACGATGTTAAGTCAATCGAATATTATATCAAAATGAAAATTAATGAGAATAGTAAGTTAGAAGAGAAGAGTATATCAATCTTTACACACTTTGGTTTAACTTCGCAGGACGCTAACTGCACAGCCAATATCCTTATGATTAAGGGTAGTATTCAAAAGGTTATATTACCTAAAATAAATGAAATTTTAAAAAGTATAAAAGACAAAATTCTCTTATGGTCTAGAATTCCCTTATTATCTAGAACTCACGGACAACCTGCTTCACCAAGTTTCTTAGGTAAGGAGTTTTTAGTATTTTACGAGAGGTTAGTCATTCAGAGTAGAAAACTAAACGCGATAAAATATTTCACTAAATTTGGCGGTGCTGTCGGGAATTTTAACGCACATCATATGGCTTTACCCAATATAGATTGGATTGATTTTGCCAATAAGTTTGTCAATTTGTTAGGTTTGGAAAGAAATCAATATACTACTCAGATAGATCACTATGATAACTACGCGGAAGTATTTGATAACCTACACAGAGTTAATACTATTATGTTAGATATGTGTCAGGATATTTGGCTTTACATATCCCAGAATTATTTTCTGTTAAAGTTAGATGAGAATGAGGTGGGTTCTTCTACTATGCCACATAAAATCAATCCTATTAATTTTGAGAATGCGGAGGGTAATTTTATGTTAGCCAATAATTTACTACAGTTTTTTTCGAGAAAACTTCCTATTTCTAGGTTACAGAGAGATTTAACTGATTCTACTATTTTGAGAAATGTAGGAGTAGCCTTTAGTTATACTTTAATTGCTTTGAAATCACTAGCAGAAGGTTTACAGAAGTTAGAGGTAAATCAAGAAAAATTAGAGTTAGATTTAAATGAAAATTTTAGTGTAGTGGCGGAAGGTATACAAACTAGACTAAAAGTGTTAGGAGTAGAAAATAGTTATGAAACTTTTAAAGAACTAACTAGAAATCACGACGGTAAAAAAATGAATGAGAAAATAGCATCCCTGGTTAATTCATTAGATATTGAAGAATCGGAAAAGAAGTATATGAATACTATTACACCGCTAAACTACACAGGAATTTATAAACTTTAGCGATGCGTTATTTTTATTGTGGAATTTAGATACGAAAAAAAAAAATTGATTATTAACTTTTTTTTTATTACAATCACCAAAGAGGTTGAGTCGTGATCCTCTATAAAACTAGCGACACTCCGGGGGACAGTAGAGAGCCCACGTTAGGTATCAAGCCCACAATAGGTGGGGGTACTAAGAAGATGCGCATTAGACGAGGCCATTTTCACACCTACGACCTTAAGAAGATTCAGGGCAGCGAAGTCTGGAAACCACCACTTTTCCAGAAAGAGAGAGAGAGAGAAGAAATGCCGTTGACTGAATATGGAACGTTCCAGTGGAGAATTCCCCTATGGTGAAGCAAGAGAAAGAGGCTTACATAGGGTTTTTAATTTTATTTTATTATTCTTGAAATTAAATTTTTTCATTTTTTTTAGTCTAGTATATTTATAATTACAATATTAATGTCAAAATCCAAAAACCAGGAGATTGAAGTTTTGAGAAATAAGCCTATTAGTTCATATGTTGACGTTTTCAGAAATATTATAGGTTTATTTAGATATTTTACTATTTGGATGTTAGTGATAGATATCTTATATTTAACAGGAGTAGTGAAGGGAATTGAGTTTTTTTTAATTACGGTTCATATTTTCATTATCCTATTCTGTGCCTACATATTTTACTTTAAGTTTAAAAAATTCAAGACACATACATACAGTTTAGATTTGGTATTCAGAGGTAAAATATTGGGGGTTATTGATTTTATCTTTCATTATATACCTTTAATACTCATAATTAAATATATGAGATGTAGAGGACTTTCAGTTAGAGCCAATAAAATAAATATTTTATTGGTTTTGATAATACCTGGTCTTTACTTTTTATTAAATGATGCTAGAACAATTTATTTTTTAAGAGAATCAAAAAGTTTTACTTTCTTTACGGTATATTTGTTGGCACTCTTCACAGTCTATTTTTCATTTTATCAATAGTCATCTTTTTTTCAAATAAAATATTTAGTTAGCCACTCTAACTAAAAAAATAAAATTGAGTTAGTGAATTTGCTTTCTAAAAAAATAATAATCGATGCCATCTTTAGAAAAAATAACTAACGAAACCTTTGATAAATTTAAGAAGATTGAGGGTTTTGACGGCCCCTATCGAAATCAATATCTGAAGGGAATTGCTTTAGGTCCAGGAACCAAGAAGTTTGAAACCTTGGAGGAAGCGATTGAGGGCGCGAAACAAAATCAGCGTTGTGGAGGGATTACCGTGAGTAGACAGGGTTATTATACTTTACGACGTGAATCCAATCTTTATAATTCAGATGTGAATAATAGGTATAAGAGTATCGAAGTCACCTATGTTAAGTTAGAGGATGAAGCTAACAAGGAACCGAATGATGTTATTGTGAGAAGCACGGAAAATTATGAAATTCTGGAAGTGAAAAAAATTCCTAAAAATACCAATCCTGATAGTATCCTTGAAAAAATTATCCTTCAAAACAAAGAATATTTTTATAACATTCAGACACGTAGAATTTACTCTCTTGATGGAGAATTGAAGGGAAAATTAGAAAAAGGCAAATTTAAAACATTTTAGATAATAAATACGATTTGATAATTAAATTTTATCAATGAGAATCATTTATTTTTTTATCTGAATCAAAAAAAATCAAAAAATTTTTTTATTCCTATTTGGGAATATTTTATTTTTTAAAATTTATAAATACATTCTAACCTAAAGTTTAATCGTCTTCGTCATCGTCTTCCTTGAGCCAGGTAACGCAGGGTGCCTGATTTGCCTTGGCATCTACTAGTTTTCCTGTGCCGCGGATAGTATATTTTCCATTCTTATCTAGGTGAATAGCCATAGCGTCTTCATCCTCGTTGAGAGCATCGACAGCTTCATCTAGAGATTCAAAGGTTTGTTTTCCAAACTTGGTATTAAGTCCTCCTCGAACGGTCATTCCAAGATTAATAGCTAGACCGTCGAAACTTTCAAAATCAGCGAGTGAATAAGTCTTAACTTCTACGGTGGCTTCACCTTCACCTTCTTCTTCATCTTCACTTCCCCAAGACTTAGATTTGCTCTTGGCCTTTGACTTGCTCTTGGAGCCAGATGATTTCTTGGATTTTGACTTCTTACCTCCGCCCTTAGCGGATCCTACTGATTCGGTATCACTTGCTTCGGCGGGTCCAGCTTCATCACTAACGTTATCGCTATTTGAGGCTGCTTCCTTAAGCTTTTTATATTCGGCGCGCTGTTCTTCATACTTAGTCTGATATTTAGTGAAAGTTTCATCTTCGGCGGACTTATGTTCCTGCCACATCTTGGCAGCATTTGAAACAATAGCCTTGCTAGTAACTACTAGCTTGAGAATCTTCTTATGGTCGGTTTCACCATCGAATTTCTCGGAAAGTTCAGAGTCGCTCATCTTTTTTAGCTTTTTAAGTTCTGACTTTTCTAGGTTTTTCTTACTTAGTTCACGGCCTTCCGCATTAGACCACTGAATATAGGCATTACTAGGTGCCTTGGGTCCATCACTCTTGGCACGGCGGGTTTTACCACCACCTCGAGCTACTTTAAATGACTTAGTGCTAAAACATTCCTTAAAAAGAGTTCGTAGGTGTTCCTCATTAGTATCTTCGTCATCTTCGGCCATTAGTTTGGTTACGAAGGAATCAATAGACTTGCTAAGGAACTTTTCGAATTGAGATTTGACATCACGAGTGCAGGTTACAGTTGCTTTCGACATTTTGGTAATTTTAGTTATCGTATTTTATATTTGACTCCATAAGTATTATTATTTTCAATTTTTTTTTTATACCAATTCTATCTAGATGTAATTTTAGATAATCAATTAAATATGAGGTTTGTATTAGATAAGATTTATTAGGGAATTACAAAAAATTGAATATTAATTATTTTTTTTTAGTAATTGGCCAATATGCCCTGCCAAACTTTTAACAAAGCAGTAAAAACTATTAACCAACCGCCACTCGGTGCTGAAAAGCAAAAACCGGGGGCAAAAACCGTGACCGCGAGGTCACAAAGGGGAGCGGCAAGCACCGCGCCCAGAGCGAAGATCAACATCACCAAACAACTGAACTTCGCCGAAATGCCCTGCAACGCAATGTTGCAGCTTGTACGGATGGTCATCGCAGTCTTTCCGTTCGTCCATTCGCCCAATCTGGGCGGCGATCCATACGTGGTTTGGGCCAAGGGCCACATGTACCGCGGTGACAAGACGTTCGAAGAGATGACCGAAGAGGAGAGGGCAAGCACCCAAGCGTGCTTCCCTCATCGTCCCCAATCCGACAAGGAATGGTGGAGCCGCTGGCACCACCGCAATGTACGCAAAAAGACCGTCAAAGGCCCCTGGATAAAAAACAGGAAGGAAGCGGACTGGAGTAAGGACAACTCGTACACCGCCACGATGGCCAACGCGATGCGAGTCGAATTCCAGGCGCAGATCGCCAAGACGGATGATCCCACCGAGAAGGCCCGACTGAAGGAGATGTTCGAGAAGGAACAAGAGTTCTTCCGATTGACCACACTCGGGATTGAGACACCTATGGACCTGCCGTATTTGTACGCGCACGGGGGTAGTTTCAACCTGACTGTGGAGTTCGCGTTTCTACCGGGCACCGGAGCAATTCCCTACAAGAAGAGGCCTGTTGACCCTGAAGTTGCGCCCAAGTGGCTCTGGAGCTTCCAGGTCCCTGTGCTGAACGAACACGGGGAAGTCACGGAGACGCTCGATTTCTGGCACTACAACGATGCCAAGAAGCTGATCGAGCAACAGACGGCCGAGGGCAAGTACCGCTACGACAAGCGGTTCCCGAGTTTCCGGGGGATTCCCCTGGTCACCAACACGTTCCCCAAGCACCCGGAGGCAGCCGCTGATGCGGAGCCGAAGCAGTTCCAGGTCTTTTTCAAGACCCGTATGGGACTCGACACCGGGAAGATGAACGAGAAGGTTGAAGAGCGCGAGCACCTCAACAAGGAGGCCAAGCGCGTTCTGCTTCTGGAGGGGTACAAGACCGAGAAGGAGCAACAGAAACAGCTTGATGAGGCTGTGCTCCGCATGGTGAAGAAGGTCCTGTTTCACTGGACCCACAAGGTGTGCTACAAGGACGACATCACCGGCATTAAGGCCGAGTTTGGTGTCAAGTACATCTACTCGCAGTTCTACGCCTGTCAACTGGCGCTTCAGACTGCGAGCAAGGCCCAACTGGCGAGCGGAACCGTGCTGACGACCCCCGAGAACCCTGGGTCTTTGGTATGGAGGCTCGAGAAGAACGAGAAGGGCCAATGGATTGCGCGACTGCCCCGAGTGGAGAAGGACCTCCAGAAGAGCCTGAGCAAGTTCAAGGCTCAGCAAGTCGCGCCCCCAAAGCAAGGGGCAGATGCCCCAACCCCTCAGGAGGCGCAAGAGGCGCCAGAGGAAGACGAGGTTGCCCATGGAGGCAGCAAGAGCGGCCAGTTTGCCGCTCTGAAGGAGGTTGACTGTTCGAAGGTCACCGCCTCTGCTGCACCCAAGCCCACACAGGAGCCGATGAAGGGCTTCAAGGCGGCAGCCGACCGAGGCCACGAAGCGAACCCGGAGGGTCCTGCGGCCAGTCCAGCACCGAAGAAGATGACCAACGCGGAGAAGAAGGCCGCGAAGAAGGCCAGGAAGAAGGCCGAGAAGATGGCATCGACTCCCTGCCGCAACGGCGGAGAGTGTAGGCACGCTAAATGTGGGTTCCTGCACCCTCCGGAAGCCGATTCGGAACAGAAGCGGAAGGCCAACAAGGCTGCTCACGAGGCCAAGAAGGCGGCAAAGAAGGCGGCAGAGAAGGCCGCGAACGAGGCCGTGTCGATTGAGATTGAGTTCGACATTCCAGAGGACGAGGAAGACGTTGCTGGAGAAGACGTTGCTGGACCGGCAGAAGAGCAGGTTCAGGAGCGCAAGCCTGCCACCGAAGCCCAGCTGAAGGAGGAACGCGAGAAGATGCGTGCCGAGATGCAGGCTGAGATGGAGGCTCAGATGAAGGCCGAGATTGAAGCTGAGCGCGAGAAGATGCGCGAGGCAATCCGGCAAGAGGTGATGGCCGAGGAGGCAGAGAGACAGAAGAAGACCCGCGAGCACCAAGAGAAGGTGAAGTTGGGAGGTTTCTCCGAGGGCTTCGAGATGAAGTTCGCCACCCGGCGACCCGCGCCCGCACCCGCACCCGCACCCAAACCAGTAAACCCTACGGTACCGCGCCTGACGCTGTCCAAGGGCCTGGACGGTGCGCCTATGCGACTCGGCCCATCGATGAGGCTGGGACGCAAGATGCTGGGCGCAGACAAGTCGTCGAAGGCCTAGAGGGCAACGGCGCAAGTCCCTGATGGACCCTGGAGAGAAGAGAGGGTATCAGGGGATGACTAAAACCAAAGGTTGAGCGAACGAATGCTCCTGGAGGTAGAGGTCATTAGTTAGATAAAAAAGAAAAACAAAAAAAAAAGAAAAAAAAAGAAAAAAAAAGAAAAAAAAAGTTTTTCTTTTTAATGTTAGGTATAGTTGTGATAAAAGTAGTTAGGTTAGTATCTAACTTTTTTTATTTTATTTTAAAGAAAAAAAAAACTAGGTCAGGATTCGAACCTGAATATAGCATTCCTAGGTTTCCGTAGCAGGTGTGTAATTAACTTGCTTTTGTAAATATAATGTGTTGTGGAAACCATAAACGGTGTAGCTTGCTCTTACCTAAAGTGAGCCCAAGTCTAACTTCTAGTCTATCTTAAAGCCCCCAGACATATATCTTTGGGGGGATATCTATCCGAAGGACTACTCCTCACACAACCGTAATGGAAGGGGAAGTAGTGTAGTCTATAAGTCTATTATCGTTTATGATATATAGAAAGTTAATAATCAATTTTAAAGGGTCTAAGGCAATAAGAACCATTTAATGACCGATTTCCACACCAAAATAAAAAAAAATGGGTAGCCTCCTGCGGGTTTCGAACCCGCGACCTTGAGATTAAGAGTCACACGCTCTGCCAACTGAGCTAAGGAGGCGTTACTAGCCCAATTACATAGATAGAGTTTATAAGAATCAATTTTATAGAGTCTTATCTAACTAACTATAATCTTACTAACTAATTAGAATGTAAAAATTTTTAGGTTAGAGTAAAAATAAAAAAAAATGGGTAGCCCCCTGCGGGTTTCGATCCCGCGACCTTGAGATTAAAAGTCACACGCTCTTCCAACTGAGCTAAGGAGGCTTTACTTGCCCAATTACATAGATAGAGTAAATAAGAATCAAATTTTTAGAGTCTTATCTAACTAACTTAAAAGAATCTTAACGAGAAGAGACTGAAAACAAAAAAAAGCCGAAACGGAGATTCGAACTCCGGACCTTTGGTTTACAAGACCAACGCACTACCGCTGTGCTATTTCGGCTTAGTAAGAAAGAGAAAAGTAGATGAGAATCAATTTTAAAGAGTCAAATCTAACTAATAATTAAGTTAGTAAGTATTAATCAGGAGTGAACGAACTCTGAGATAATAAAAACAAAAGCCAAAACGGAGATTCGAACTCCGGACCTCTGGTTAACTGTATCCATATGGGAATACTAGACCAGCGCACTGCCACTGTGCTATTTCGGCTTTTGACTAACATCCATCATGGAGATTAGTATATGAGTTAGACTAACTAATCTTTAAGTCATAAATAGATATCACGATATCGACGTTTTTATGACCGATATCCACACATTTAGGTATGAGCGATTTCCACCATTTTGTGACCGATTTCCACACATTAATATAATGAGGTATATATGTGGTAGTGTGAGAAAGGTGGTGTAGTAGTAGGGGTGTATAGTAGTAGTAGGGGAGGAGACACAGACAGACAAGACACAACCCCAGGAGAGAACCCACAAGAGAACTCCCACTAACCTACAAGAGAATCTACTAACCACAAATGAGAACCTACAAGAGAACTCCCCATAACCTATTATAAAACTCCCAACTAACCTACAAGAGAACTCCCCACTAACCTATCAGAGAGCTCCCACTAACCTACCAGAGACCCCTCCCCACTAACCTACAAGATAATCTACTTACCACAAATGAGAACCCAGAAGAGAACCCACTAACCCCACTATATAACCTACCAGAGACCCCGCAAGATAATCTACCAAGGTAAAAGCTAGAGTAACATTATCCTTTAAACCCAACTGTAAAAAAGCAACTGAAAAAAAGCAACTGAAAAAAAGCAACTGTAAAAACGATACTACGCGAAATAAAAAATGGTACCATTTGTAAACTATCTCTCAATCCATAATACAGATTTAGAGGTACCAGATAGATAATTCGCTTTTGTTTAAACTGTGGGAACCAACTCAACCTGGGTTCAAATAACCTTGGGAGTCAGTAAGTTCTAAACTGCGCTCTCTTAAAAAAAAAAGTTAATATTCAATTTTAAATTGTATCTACCGAATTCCACCATTTAAGATAAACCGCCATAATCCACCATAATCCACTATTAATCCGCGATAATCCACGATAAACCGCCACGATAATCCGCGATAAACCGCCATTAATCCACGATAATCCGCAATAAAAATTGAATAGTAAAATCAAATTTTGAAAATCAGAAAATAAGAAACAAAAAACTCCCCACAAAATGACTAACTCGAATTTCCAAACTCAAACAACTACAAGCACATATACAATCACGCCTTCCAAGGTAGAATATATCCGCAACTTTCTCACTATTTTCCTGGTGATATTCACCTGTGGTATTCTACCACACAAGGTTGAATCACTACTTTGGGTTCATTTTGTCCTCACACTACAGTTGCTACAGGAACAGCAAGCAAATTTCAGAAATGCTTCTATTCACTACCTGAGTGGTTTCTCTATTCTGATCCTGTCGCAACTAACGTTTGAACAAAAGGTACTAGATATCATTCTGGCACTGACACCCTATTTTTACTACGAGGTGTTTCTACAACATTCCTCTCAGCCATAAACGCCAACCATAAAAGCCAACCATAAAAGCCAACCATAAACGCCAACTATAAACGCCAACCATAAACGCCAACCATAAACGCCAACCATAAACGCCAACTATAAACTCTAACAAAAAATGTAATCCAACTAGTTAGTTAGTTAGTTAGTTTTTCATTTTATTTTATTTTTTTCATTTTCCAATCTATTTCAGATAATTTCAAAAAGGCTCCAAATAGGGTAAATATAAACATCTACAAAAACCATAGTATCTTTTTTACAGTTACCTTTTTAAAGTTAGCATATCAAAAAATAAAAAATATGTGTCTAACTAAATCATATAAATCATAAAAATCTGATAATATTATCTATCTGACTATCATCAGCCCATTTATCTTTAGGACCAATAATATTATTATCTTTTTGAAAATCATTTTGCTTCGCAATATCCACAAGTATTTAAAAAAAAATGTAAGAGGAATATTTTTTTTTAATTAGCGTAATAAACTAATTTATTCCAAGATTCTATACAAAAAATCTTCCCAATCTTCTATATTTATAGTAATACACATATAGTATTGTAAATATAGATTTTATTTATAAAATATAATGAATCTCTTGAAGTTTAAGTAAAATAATTAATATTTTAAAAAGTTTTTTTTTTTTCAAATAAAAAAATATCTAAGTATATTATATATAAATGTCTACAGCTACTGAAATTGACAAAGTATCAATAGAAAGTATGTCTTTTTGTCCTACTGCTGAACAGATAGCGCGTTTAATTGCTCAATCTATAATTGCAGAAGAGTATAGAGATTTTTTACAAAAAGGTAATTGGTGGAGAAAAAAGGAACAACCAAACCCAAAAGCATATGCAAAACTTCTTTCAAAATTAGTTCAGTTACCAGGTGAATTCGGTTTATGCCCTGATAGTTTAAATCCAAATGATACTATTCTTGCTAAATTAGGAAGAGGAGAAAAATCTGGAGGTATCGGTCCTGGTGGTCTTGGTGATAGGTGTTTGAAAATTATTAATGATAGAAATATGCCTTTGGGCTCAACTTCTTGTGGTCCAAATGGTGTAGTCACTCAATCTGAAGGTAGAATGAATTTATTTCATCAGAATCAAGAAACTACTAGAAGTTTATTAGAAGATTATATTTCATTTCGTGACAAAAACTTGAATGCAATTTTTGAAATGTTTGTAAAAAAAATCGAGTCGTCTGCTGAAACAATGAAATTAGATCCAGAAAAAGAAGCCACACTTGAAGGAAAACTTCAACCAGATTACAGAAATGTTAAGGATATGTTTAATTTGGTTTTACAAAATAGAGGAAACAAAAATTTGTCTGATTGTGGTATAGGTTGTGTATCTTTTTGTCAAACCTGGTTAAGAAATAATTTTGATGTAGGTGATGCTCAATTCAGTGTTATGTCTCCTCATTTTCAAACTAGATTTTATGTTTCTGATGACGCGAATTTGAAATCTTGTGGAGTAACTCCAGACCAGATAGCATCATATGTTACTATTATAAATAATTTCAATAAAATTATGTCTCAAGATTATGGTATTGGTGGTGGTGGACAGGCTTTTGTGAACTTAGATGATCTTAAAAATTATTTCTCTAGATTAAGAGGAGGTGGTAAAAATAAAAAAACAAAAAAAGGTAAAAAAAATAGATCTAGTAAAAAAAAGAGAAAAACAAATAAAAAATAGATTTAAGATATAAATTTAAATAACTATTATTTTAGGTTTAGCCGGAACAACTATCTATCTGGCCAGCTATCTAACTAACTATATAACTATCTATCCATCTATCCATAGTATCTTTTTTTCAGTTTCTTTTTTTTAGTTAGCATTCCAAAAAATAAAAAATATGTGTCTAACTAAATCATATAAATCTGATAATATCATTATCATCTTTTTTCAGTCTTACAAATATTTAATATATCATAAATCATCAGAATAAAAATTGAAATCTAACCATTAAACCTTAAATTACCCTAAATCAAGATGGAAAACCGCCATTCACGAAAACAAAATACTAAAAACCAACAACAAAACCAGCCGCGCCACAGCAGACGCAGCAATAACAAAAGACGCATTCATAAGTGCGCCCTATGTAGCAAAGAACTCCGCCACGAGTCCTATTCTGACCACTATTGCCGCACCGGTATTGAAATTAAAGCCAGTTCTTATCTGAAGAAACTACTGCGAAAGGAAAGCATTCCGCGCCAGAACTTCCCCCAAGTCCAACACGTCTGGGCCGATCCACACGCCACACAAGAGAATGTGTACCTGTTGAAAATCAAAGCACCGCCAGATATTATTCCGGATTTTATTGAAGAACTGGAAGCACATCTACCAAGTAAACAGGTAAAAAAGCAAATCGATAGTAATCAAACTTCAAGACCAGTTTCACCCTTCACCGAAGAAATGCGAAACTCACCCACCCCCGGTAGCCACGCTCCATCAACACCCCGCAGCCACGCATCACCCGCCACCAAACCCCGCTCATCAACACCGCGCAGCCACGCATCGCCGAAACCCCACGACCACGCATCACCTACCACCAGACCCCGTAGCCACGCATCACCGACCACCAGACCCCGCTCATCCACACCAGCCAGGCTAATCTGTTCTTTCTATAACTCACCAGATGGCTGTACCAACGAGAATTGTCAACGCCTACACGTAGATGATCCCGAGGAAAAGGCACGACTGCTCAGCCTAAAGAAGATAATTGAAAAATCCAAGGTTCTCAATCCGGCGATTAAGGGTTATGTGGAGATGTTAAATCTGGCGGCCGAGCAAAACTATGAGCTATTCGAGGCGATTCAACGAAACTTTAACATTAATCTCCGACAGCCAACGGAGAAACCATTCTTCCAGGATAATCTAAACTATATCCAGTCTAGTATTGGTTTCGGCTATGAGCTAGACGACCTTCGACAGGAACTCAAGATGATTTCTCGAAGGTGTTATAATAACAAGAATCCGAAACTTCTAGAACAACTAGCGGACCTTATTACCTATACACACGAACGAGTCCAGGAGATGGAAAAACTCCAGGTGACAGAAGAGAAAATATACCTCAAGAGCAAGGAAATCTATGACGCGCAAACACTCAGTAGATGTATTTACGTTATTTAAAATGTATCTAAACTAGTTTAACACGCTTCACACCCTTTAACACGCTTAACACGCTTTAGGATTGACATAAACCTAAAACCTAAAACCTAAAACCCAAAACCTAAAACACAAAACCTAAAACCTAAAACCTAAAACCTAAAACCTAAAACACAAACCTAATTAAAATAAAAATATAAAAAATTGAGAATTAAAAATTTTTTTTTTTTACACTAAGTGAATCAAACAACTTTACTTTTACAAAAAATGCCGACCAAAACGAAAGCAGAAAAATCAACCGCCACTGATGAAGCCATTAAGAAGGCCGAAAAGTACAAGCGGAAATACATTCGTTCCAAGACGGAAATAGAGAAGCTGAGAGCTGCTCTGGCCGAATCCAGGAAACGAGAGAAAAAGTTAGTTCAACAAGTGACACAGTTGAAGAAAAACAAGCCACCTGTATCACCTGCCGCAGCATCTACCGACGAGGATGATGACTCCGATGATTCTTCTAGTTCGAGCGATAACTCCTCGAGCAGCGAAGAAGATGAGACGGAGTCTGAAGAAGAAGAAGAAGAAGAAGCCTGCCACCGTCCTAGTCGTGGACGTCGTGTGCGTGGTTGCCATCAACATCGAGAGCAACCCCAACCCCAACACAAACACCCACACCACCACGACCAGCAAGACCACCAAGACCACCATCGCGACCACCACCAAGCGCCCCCAGGCAATCAATCCCCGAACAAGAAGAGATGTCGGTTCTATGATGGAACCCCGGGTAGTTGTCGTATGGGCGACAAATGTCAATTTGCCCACGTCCCTCCGTCGAAGAAGGGACCGCCACCCCACAAGAAGAAGCAGGGTGGCCCTGGAGGTAAGCCCCCCCAAAGACAGCAGAGCGGGGGAAGTCGTGGAGGAAAGGGAAAGAAACCCGCCCATCAAGAAGGAAATGGGGGGAAAAAGGGACGCAGTCGTAGCTGCTAGTTGTAGAGAGGAAACTCTTGGACTGACAAAAAATAAAAATCCAAGAATAAAAATCCAAGAATAAAAATCAAAAAAAGAAATGGATTTTTTATTTTAATCTAACTTTTTTTGTTTTTTAATCTAACTTTTTTTGTTTTTTAATCTAATTTTTTTTTTTGTTTATGGCCATACCATCACCTCCCTCCTACTCCCACAGCTCTTCCCTCCACACACCGTAGAGTATCGCGCACTCGAAAGAAGGACTCTTTATATTCCTCAACCTGCTCTCGCAGCAAATCCAGGATTTTTTCCACATCTCGTGTAGCGTGAGACATAGCGAGGGTTTCGTCGCCCCACTGTTCTCCCCTATTAATAATGAGAGTTTTACGTTCCATATCAATATCTGTTATGCTACCAGACCGAAGACTGGTCAAAGAGTAAACTTTCTGACCGTATTTGAAAATAGCAGCTCCACCATCCTTCGCGGTGGTAGAAAATTCAGTATTTGAAGCGTTGGGTTCCATTTTGTA
This sequence comes from Pseudobdellovibrionaceae bacterium, assembly GCA_002722705.1. Lineage (GTDB taxonomy): Bacteria > Bdellovibrionota > UBA1018 > UBA1018 > UBA6935 > UBA6935. The sequence goes on from PBMP01000044.1 coordinate 15,477, forward strand.
TTTGTTTTTGAATGTTTAACTGGTAGTAGTGATACCGAGTATGATAAAAAAGAAAGATATAAATCAAATTTTTGTAACTAACATTCCGTCTAATCTATCTAACATATTTTTCCGAAATAAAAAAGTAATCCCTGTTATTAAGTATTAAGTATTAAGTAATAATGCGAAAATCAATTTAGATTTCACTACTACAATTTGAGTCGGTCTGACTGATATCGTAGTCTATTTTAAGTTTATGTCTCTCGGAGTTTCGAATAATAAAACGAAGTCCTTGAATCCATTTTTCCGGTAGTTGGTAGTGTAACTCTTCGTATAAATCCTGCGGAGAAATATTGTATTTTCTACAGTTCCGCAGCATATATTTTTCTACCATTTTACAAACATCATAAATATTTTTATCATCCCGATAACTATCGTCATTATTATTATTATTTCGTTTTTCCACGGCTCTACTACCTCCGCCTCCACCACCTCTGCCTCCACCTCCGCCTCCTCCACCTCCGCCTCCGCCTCTGCCTCCGCCCCCGCCCGATTTCTTTTTATTATTTTTATCGGATTCGTCTAAATAAGTGTCTTTTTTACTGTGCCGAGGCTTACCCTTATTTTTTTTAACCTTTATTTTTCTACTACCATCTTGAGAGGTAAGAGATTTTTTCAAGTTTTTTTCAGAGTATGACGCTGACATATTATTATTTTAGTAATGAGTTAAGGGATACTTTTTTAATTTCCTACTCCAAAGAAAATACTAAATCAATTTTTAAACCTATCAACATAAACCTTATCATAACAATCCTAACATCTAATTATGAGTAAAAAAAAAACAAAAAAAAATTGATTATCAAAAATAAAAATATAATAAATGTCAAAAGAGACAAATAAAAAATATGTCAAACGCAAACGAAAATACTCAAACCAAGGAATCTACCCCTACCCCTCTGGCTATTGCCGATGGTCATTCCAGTCCCCAGGAAAAGCGCCCGAGCCAAAGCTCGAAGCACTCTGGGTCCAAGGGAGGCAAGAAGACTCGCCGCTCACCACCAACTGTTACTTACAAGCTAGTGCCGATGGACCGAGATCCAGAAGGCAAGGGCGCCCCTCCCATCGTGAAGGGTAAGCAAGGCAGCAATCTCCAGCGCATCGAAGAAGCCACAGGCACGCGAATGCGGTTTCTCAACCGCCAGCAACAGCGTGACTTCACGGCTATCGAGGTCAATACCAACGACGCGCGCATCCTGCGCATCGAGATTGACCGTGATGTCACCCAGGAAGATATGTCCAATCGACAGCGTCTGAACCGAGCGTGTCAGATGGTCGCGAAGGCGATTCAGTACTGGCGCGATGTGGAGTACCCGCCACCCGAAGTGAGTGAGGAGGAAGATGAGCATCCAGAGGAACACTCAGGTGGCCACCATCGCTCAAAACGAGGTCACCGCCACCGGCGACGCCAAGACCGCCAGGACCCGACACTAACACTAGAACTACCGTCAGGGGAACACCCTGATGGTGGCGGCGATGGTGATGGCAATGGCAATGGTGGCGACCAGGATTGCTGAAGGCTACTCCCAAACGTAGCCAGCCAATTACCAGCCAATTAGAGTAGACTAGCAATAGAAAATGTAATTAGACAATATTAAAATTATTTCCCCAACAAGAAGGAAAAAATTTTTTTATTTCCCTATTTCTCTGCTCACTCTTGCCTACCACTCCCTACCACCCTACCACCCCCACCCTACCACCTCCCTACCACCTCCCTACCACACCCTACCACACCCTACCACTCCCTACCACTCCCTACCACCCTACCACCCCACTAAAAAAATCATATATTAAAAAATTGATTTAAAACTTTTTTCTCTAACCAAACTAGATTAATATCAAAAAAACAATCTAAAAATGTCTTATTCAACCAATTTTACTACAGCAACCAACCCGTCGATGGGCTCCGCCTTCCGACAGACCGCACAGGTCACCAAGACACCTGGACTCAAGGGCGCTCTAGGAGCACCTATGATCGCCAACCGAACCCAGGACTGTCTCTTTGTAGTAGACGCAATTCTGCGTGCCACCACAGAGGACGATGCCAAGGACCGTGTCGAGAAGGCGCTTCTCTACTGTGAGCAACTAGCTCCCGAAGAAGGAGCGGAAAAGCTGAGTCACCTACTCGTTTCACTGCTAGCCAAGCGCCGAGTGCGTGGAGGCGAGGGAATGAAGCGGCACTTCTTCGTGCTATTCGTCCACCTCTACGAGCAGGAACCCACACTTCGGGAATACCTCCTGAAGGTGGTGCCATACCTACCGCACCTCGGGTGTTTCAAGGACTACTGGCAGATTCTGAAGGTGATTAACGAGCTCGAGCAGTCGGACTACACGACCGACCAGCTCCGCCTCCAGCACTTCCAGACATTCAACGACCTAGTTCTGACTATCACCAACTCCTACCTGGCACAGGTCCGGAAGGATATGAAGACAGTCAAGACAGCCAAGCAGCAAGATGAAGAAATTCACATCTCGCTAGCAGGCAAGTATTTCCCAGCGGCCAAGTCACACTTTGGCAAGGGCACTTACTGGTATCTACCGATTTACCAGCGCAGCCAGCTCAAGGGACTCCACAAGCGGACTCTATTCCACTATCTAACCATCCTACGATGGCAGCCGAAGTTCATCGAGTCACTCAAGCCCAGTCAGGTGAAGGAGCTCGCCCCAGGCAAGTTCCAGCAGAAGACTCGGCAGACCGCTAGCACCCTCAAGGCAGCCCTAGAGGTGCCAGAGGTGCTAATGTCAGCCAAGCAGTGGGCAGACATCCAACACGAGAAGATGTCGGCTTATTGCCGGATGAAGCATATGGACGCTCTGAAGAACGAGCGCAAGCAAAAGCACGGACCCAAGGTGGAACGATACCCCGATGACTATGACCGCATTCAGTGTGCGGAAAACTTCGAGGAGTTTATGGCATCGGGCAAGCTCACCCAGGGTGCGATGGACCTCATCAGCATCTATCAACAGGTACGCCAGTCCCACTACGGAAGTGATACCAAGCACCTGGAAGAGATGTTCAAGGGTGTCATCCTCACTACGGGCAAGGACATTGTCAAGTATTATGTCCAGCAGCAGGAGAAGGCCAAGCCAAGCCAAACCCAACCACCCCCTGAAGCAGTACCAGCCCAACCTACCAAGGTGAACCCCGAAGAGTTCTACACGGCACTCCACGCGCTACCGAAGCGCCAAGACCCCGAGTATCGACAGGCCAAGGAACAACTCCTGGCACATCCGGTTCTCCAGACCACGGAGGAGCTAGACAACTTCTACCTCTACCTGAAGAAGAACCATACCAACACCATCCAGATTGACACCGTGAAGCTAGTCATCGGACTCTTCGCCCGAGGTGTCATTCCGGTGATGGATGTGTCGGGCTCGATGTCTGTCTCGGCTACTAAGACGGCCACCTGTATGGACATCTGTGTCTCACTCGGTGTGCTGTTCACGTTCCTGAACCCGGGTGACTACGCGGACCTGGCGATTTCCTTTACGGACCGCCCCTTCACGTTCGACTTCACCCGTATGACGTTCCAGCAGCGCATCGAGAAGGTATTCCAGCACGTAGGTTATAACACCAACGTCCAACGAATGATGACAGAGTACCTAAGCATCGCCACCCGGAACAACATTCCCCAGGATCAGCTAGCCGATATTGTCATCTTCTCGGATGGCGGTTTTGACACGATGATCGGGGGTTCGGAGTCGCGATGGAACACTGCCACCCAGCAGTTCCGCACGATGTTCCACCAGGCCGGTTACAGCTCGATGCCACAGATCTACTTCAGCAACCTGGCCGCCAACCAGCGGAACTTCCAGGAACTGCCGACTCGCCGAGGTGTCAGCCAACTCAACGGCTATAACCCGGCGATGTTCCAGCAGATTATGACGGGTAACACACCCAAGTCAAAGAGCGAACTGGACGCAAGCGACCCCGCGACACAGAAGTCAACGGAGGATGACTACCTGAGCAAGGTCACAGACAAGTTCTTTGACCTGTACCGAATGCTGATGTCGGAGACCGAAACCGGTCTTCTCCAGCACTATCGGTTCCATCCCGAACCCGAACCCGCACCCGAACCCGCAGCAGCAGAGCCCACCCTTACGGAGGCGGAAAAGATGCTGGTGGAAACGAACCATATGCTCGCAGTTCAGAAGCAGCGAGTAGAGGAGTCGGTCAAGGGACGACCCGCTTCAGCGCCACCAGCACTGGAGCTACGAACACCGTCGCCTCTAGCAGAACCAGAGCCCGCGGCAGCCACACCAGAGCCCACGCCCGCAGCAGCCGCAGCAGCCCCATCAACGGGTAGCTCCATCTGGAGTATGATGGGCTTCAGCTCCTAAGGAACACCATCAACAAAAAAAAAA
>PBMP01000045.1 GCA_002722705.1 Pseudobdellovibrionaceae bacterium
GGCTTCTTTATATTCCTCAAAAGTGCTCTTTAATAACAACCGAGCATTATCAGCATCTTCCTGGGTCTTGATTCCGAGAATGTTATTTGATATAATCCGAGCATCTGACATCCACCCCAAGTCGTTATCCAACACCGCATTCTGCTGCTTAGATAAAAAGCCTCTCGCTATCGGGTTAGCTGCCAAGTCCTCTAAAGCCTCTACATCGTAAACATCTAGTGCTGCCTCATAAGCACTATTAACCATCTGTTGTTGTCGAGTAGTCTCAGCAGTATTAAACGAAGCGACATTCCTTGAGAACTGATTTTGAAGCGTAGTCTCCCAACTCGTTATAAAATCCAGCCCATTAGGGCTTTCCGACATGTCTCCAACTGCGGCCTTAACGATCTTCATCTGATCGTTATACAAGGCTATAGCAGCCTGTTTGTCATTCTTCAGGTCATACTGTGACATGTCCATGTTGACTATGCCTTGTCTAACCGCCTGGTTCCACCCGGTCTTTTCAAGACTTTGAGCTTTCTTGGAGACAAAATCAGATTCGGATAGAGTTAATTTCTGTATTGAATCCGACAATAGCTTATTAGAATTACGCTCAAACCTGGCTCTCTCCTGATTGCTGAAATCTGAACTGGCTGCTATATCAGCAATCTTACCTTCCCAGGTATTACGAAACTCTTTGATATTTATCGGTGTACCACTATCGAACTTCTCAACCTTCTTGTTCGTGGCGACGGTCAGGTCGCTAATAAACTCATCTAAATACGGGCTAGTCTCAGCCTCAAACTGTATCCTGTTTCGCTGAGCAAAAATCGAATCACCAACACCTTTAATCTGACGAGACTTAATACTCGCCATAGTATTGATATTGCTCCTGGCTGAATAAGAAATCTTCCTCCCATCTATCTCGGTAAGCTCAGTCATCTGTGTAGTTATATCGTTTACTTCCTGGTCGTACTGTTCTTCGGTAAATTGCCAGGGATTAGCTCTTAATTTATTATTAAGTGCAGTGAACTTTTCCGACATATAAGAATCTATTAATTTAGTTTCATCAGCAACCTTGTTTTGATGCAGCTTGCTAACAACCCCAACCAGCCCAGAGGTCAATGCCATAACTCCCTGCTGCGTGGCATCTCTGGGAGGGTTGGACTCCCTTCCAAGACTACCCTGCACACTCGTTCTGTTATACTTTATTCCAGGTAACTTCATCGTGGAGCAAGCCCTCTAGATTTTTGTTTCTGCGTAGTGAACCCCCAATCGCCTGTACCTTTACGCCTTCTTTGAGGGGGAGCCACAGGGCCGGGAGATTTAGTACCCTGTTCAGTTAGCTTTTCAAGCATAGGACCAGAGCCCTTACCAGCAATAGCTTTTTGGGGAACAAACTCATTGTACATGTTTGACAACATCTGCCCCCCTCCCCCGGCTCCAGCCCAATCAGTCAGTATGCTCCCCCAATTTGCCATAGCCTGTGTCATTTCAGCTTCAGCCCCGGCTATACCTGACTCTCTAGATATTTGTGCTTGCTTCGCAGCCGAATCTGCTAACCACTCAAGCTGCCTTGCGTTCTCTCTTTCAGCCTGAGAAACCACTAATGAAGTGGTTGCACCTCCAACCCCTGACGCAGCTATAGCAGCTTCTCTCTGGCCTTCAGAAACATTCATTTCAAGTTTATTTCTTCTAGCCATTTCTGCTGCTTCTTCTTCAATCCTCTGTGCATTAGCTTCTCCAGTTTCTTTTAACTGTTGAGCTCTTTTTCTTGCAGCAGCTTGTTGGCCTACACCCCCAAGCGCAGAAATGACCGCAACGGCTACAGCTTCATTAGGCATAGGTATCCTCCAAAATCGTGTCATCATATAGCTTACGGCTATACACTGTATCAGTTTTGTGATACCCCATATCGACAAGGAGATCAGAATAATCTTTTCTTGCGCTAACATGATTCTGTATAATAGCTATACGCTGTTTATATAAATCCTTTTCGACTGCCATCAGTAAACTCTTTCCAATTCCCTGAAGCCGAGCTTCAGGCTTTACATAGAGAACATCCGATGTGGCTACTTGCACATCATCACCATAATGCAGAGTATGACTAATAATGTATCCAACATAGCCAACCAGTCGCCCCTTATCTCTAGCGGTATAGCACTGATAGGCTCCTTGCTCCTCCATCCATAAATACTTTTCCCATCGAGGCTTCATTTCCATTTCAGGAAATTCTGTAGCTTCATCCCAATAGGCTTGCAGTGTTTCGCTTATTTCTTTAATAAGCTCCTCAGTAATGTTTTCCTTTTTAAACCGTATCAACCGATTGCTCCCCAAAGATTCCAAGTATTTGTGTTTTAACAGGCTCATGTTGATCTATATATATACGGCCCGTTGAGTCCCACCCTAAATTCCTATAAACAAAATCTATCTGCTGAATAGGAGGCGTTCCCGTAAGCATAGGTGTGCTAGGCAAAGTAGATGAATGCTTTCTTCCATTAACCAATGGAGGACTACTTTCAAAAGACCTTACCACAATCTTCGACCAATGCTTTTTCCAGGTCATTGTAGACCCGGTTGAAAACTCTTTGTCTGTCGGCAGAGTTACCATCTTCCCTCTGTACGGGTATCCAATGGTAATGATAGAGCCAGGCTTCAAGATCGTAGCTGTTACTTCAGCTAATGTTTTGCCTTCTGCTACTTCTGTAAAAGGTACGCCTTCCTCACCCAATGTCTGTAACTTAATCACTGCTGGAACATCGCTAACAAGAGCTCCACTGTCATCCGCAGCTTGTGTTACAACTCTAACTGTCTTGCCAAATAAACTACCTTCTGCACCGTCAGCCATACGAGGGATTTGAGCTGATGTGATTCTCGTGAGCCCCGGTATATTTTCCCTATCACCACTAACGTCGCCAGAGGTAGGCCGATCATCCGCTTTCACCGTATAGCTCGTATAGGAATCAATATAAAATTCTTCGTCAGGAAGAGTGCCTTTCTCTATGCTTATCTTCCTTCTGTCAGTAGGACCAGGTAAGCCTTGCCCTGACCTATCAGCTAGTACCCATGTTGTACTTCGACCTGATTTCTGTGTTACACATACCGACTTCCATAAGCCAATATATTTATTCTCTGGAACCTCAATAGGCTTATCATCCTCATCTACTTCTCCAGTATCTAATAGAACCTCGCTCCATTGTGTAGGATAAGTACCCCATCCGAACACCGACTTCTCACCTGTCACCATTTCAAAAGAGCAACCTGACATTCCACCATTCCTGTCTGGAAGCCAGATAATGGAGAATGGATTTTGGGAGTATGCCAATTTGATGAAGTGGTTGGACTTGCCTGCAATCGGCAGCCCCCTGGAGGAAGTTGAGCCCTTGAACAGGAAGCTAATGTCGTTAGAAAGAAAACCATCAGCAACCCACTGGTAACGTATATCCCTAAGCCTTTCGCTATCTGACGTAACATAAAATACTCCCTGTACTACTTTGACAGCCTGTATTAGCTCCGAGCCAAAGGCCGATTGTTGAACAACATCAGGCAACACTTGACCGCCCAATACTCCCTGCCCATCAGGAGTATTAGCGATATATTCGCCATAAGTTGTACCGAGAATAAGAGTACGCTGCCCGACCATCCACTGTATCGCACCAGCAGCAGCTATGTTGTAATTGACAGGCTCCGATGGAACATCTGCCTGAATATCCTCAAAATCAAAGTTTAAAAAGTTACCCGATTTACTGCCCATGAAAGTCATGGGAAAGCCCGGAAAATTACCTAGCCATAGTCGGCCCTGATATAAGCAGATCGTTGCTGGCAAAAAGTCCTCGGCAGGAACCATCGCTTCATCTTCAGGCAGCGCAGTATTCGGCACATAATTAAAGCCAAACTCACTTACTGGTGACAACCAAGACCATTTCGGGTCGGCAGTAGGGTCGTCGGGAGGAGGGCCATATACCAATACGATGGGTAGTTGACGAGGGTGCACTATATACATTTCAGTGGCAGTAGAGTTATAACAAAATTGAATCTTCTCTACTTCCCCATCTACATCGTAATTTATAGAGAAACCAGCAAATCCATTTTCATTGTATAAGTACGCCTTGTCAGCATAGAATACCAGGACATGATCTAGCTCTTCACCATCATCACCTCTTGGTGCTGTCTCTAAATCTACAGGAAGGATATTGCATGCATGCCTGTCATCCTCTGTAGGAGTTACAGGAAACTCAGCGACAAACTTTGTTCCAGTACGCATACGCACTGGACCTCTGGCATCTGCTACAAAGTTTTGAAGTGTTTGAACCCCCTCCTTATATGCCTCTAAATCTGTACGGGCAGCAAGAAAAGGCGAAATTTGTCCTGTCGAAAAGGACTGCTGGAGAGGATAAAGTCGGGCCATTTATCACCTGTACAAAACCAATGAACCCGGAGGAGTTCGCTGAGAAGAACCTTGCATTCCGTCAGCATTAGCAGCCATTCTAACTTTGGCAGTATATAACCTAAAAAGAGAATCCTGTAAATCAAGACTGTTCGTCAAAGGCATAGCCATTTCAGCAGCCAGTCTAACCGAGAATGCATCTATAAACATTGGAGTAAACAACACTTCGTCAGTATCTTCACTTATAAATTTCACATATACCTGACTCCAATTACTTAGAAGAAACGGGCCTTCAATTTGATAAATAGCATTTTGGGGCCGAACATAATTTGTGTTTGGGTCCCAAGTTGCCAATATTACTCTTATGCAACCTGTTGGAAGAAAGAAAGCATGATTAAACTGAAAGTCTGGCTGAGCCCAGGGATTAGCTAATGTAAGCGGGCCTTTCCTTTTGGTAGCGAAACTCCAATTATGATCTTGTAACATAGATCGCTTATACATGTCATAAACATTACGACATAGTTCCGATGGGACATTATCCTCATCGAAGCTATTAATGTTATTAACACCTAATAAGTTTAAAGCATAATTACAGATACTAATTTTCGCATTCGCATTTGCTATATCTCTGGCACTCTCAGCCATCCATTACTCCTTCTTCTTAGCTGCCTTCTTAGGCTCCCCCTTATAGAACCTAACATAATGCTCAATAACAGGAAGCTGTACCATTAGCTTTTCGTATATCTGCTCAGCAGTATAGCCTTCTCTTACATATTTCTGGATAGCATTACGATGTTCCAAATCGCAGCCACCTGCTCTAACAACGCCCATATTTCCTCCTTGTTATGTGTAGACACCAAAAACATATCCTGCTTCTCTTGCGCAATCCTGAAGTCGGGTTATCAATACATCTACATCCATTGTGTTTTCCCCACTCGTTAAGAAGATTGGCTTCCCTACTAATCCAGCAGCGTTTGGTTCGGTCTGTATCAATGAATCAACACCACTGGTTTTTATTACAATCATGACCTGGGCTTGATGCGGTTCTCCATCATCCATAAGTGCGTTTAAAGTAGATGTAACGGCGGCATCACCACCAGGCACATTACTTTCTACTTCAAACTCTGTTTGGTATTGTCCTATCCTTCCACCTATACAGGTATAAACAGCCATACATTTCTCCTATAAGGGTGCTCCTACCTATCCCGACTGAGGAGCGTGTCGGGCGAGACACTACCGGGACAGGCAGGAGCGATACTTAGTTTTTAACGCCTAGAGTAACAATTTGCTCGTCCTGAACTCGTAATGCGGCATTAGTCATATAAGCATAAAGCCTCCAAGCAAAGCTCTTGGTGGGATCTTCAGCTATCCGAACAGTAATGTCTCTGTTCATCTGCATACCCAGAGCCTTCTCCGTATAGAAGAGACATTGAGTTGTAGTACCAGCATCAGTACCAGGAAAGTCTTGCAGCAGAGTAGATACAATCCACTTGAAGCCCATCCAGTTAGGTACAATACCCGTAGCATTAAGACGCTGTAATGCCTCCCGATGTACGAAATCAGCAGAAGTCTGTTGTGTCAACTGCATCATTGTACGAACCTGAGAGGGGCTAACAACTGCGACTTTAGGTATATCCGGGTCGATGGTAGCGTTCATGAACATTTCTTGAACTTCAGTCAACATGTCGAAGGTGATCTTCTGGCCTGAATGATCTATACCATGATTATAACCAGCCTTACCTGGTGTAGTAACAGGCCAGGTAACACTAGCACCTAGTCCATCTTGGACTGTACCTGTAGCAGCACTAATAATCAGTCGGTCAATCTTACGCCTCATAGCATAAGCGACTTCCCTGGTTAGAGCAGACTGAGGGTCAATCAACATCTGAATCGGGTTTTCCTGTTCGACAGAAGTACCCATATTCCAGGTCTGAGCTACCGATACTCGTCTGGACCAGTCACCATACTTGTTCGGGGTTTCCTGCAAGTTAGACAGCTTAGGTGTTTCCTCAACTTCCATCTTGCCAATTCGGTCCCAGTTATGCATCTGAGAACCTACAGACTTAACAGTTACAGTATCAATCAGCTTTGAATCCATCTGCTGTGCAAGCACACGCACGTTCTGTTCAAAGGTCTGGATATAGACTCGCCCAATCGAACCAGGATAGTTATCATTAGTGTAACCATCATCAGTCTCGTAACTCGGCTTACTATATGCCATTGCTTTATCGGCATCGGTATCTGCTGGAAAGTTCGGGTTCGTTGTTGGTAGAAAATTTGCCATGATTATTTCTCCAAGTTAATTAAAGGATAGTGTGCTGCTTCCTCAGAACTACCCATTGCTGGATTCTTCGTGGCAGTTATTCTTCAGACCTTTCCAGGCTACCTGATATTCAACATTATAACACTTTCTACATTTGAGGATAGGCTTCTGAGATAAGTTTTATATACTTACCATTTACGCCTACCCACAACTTATGTTCCGGGTCTGAGCTATTCCAATATGGATGCTGTTTGTTTTTGCCTATCTCCCAAAGCTGTTGCTGTGCATCAGCAGGAGCAAGTCTATCTACGACTTGGGAGCCTAGATCAGCAGTCAGTCCAGTAGCCTCTGTTCCTAGTCTACTGCCCATCTCGTATAAGCCCTTTATCATATCCGCAGGAAGCTCAGTAGCTTCTGGATACTGAGGGAAGAACTCACGCCTGGTCCTGTCAGCTACAGCCATTCTCTGCTCTGTTGCCATACCCCATTCTTTCTGGAGATCACGATGGCTGTCATTATGAGCCTGGATACCAGCCTCAGCTTTAGCCACCCCATCGTCAGTCATGCCATTTACGATCTTGTCGAACTGCGACTGATTAAGTCCGGCATCATGAGCCAGCTTACGGAAGAGCTCTATAGGCTCTGAGTTGATCTCTACACCAGTAGGCACATCTCTCTCTGCGATCTTGTACTCCGTTGCGTTTTCTGGATGACCGAGTTGCTTATAGGCCTGGGCCATAGATTCAGGATTATCCAGTTTAGGCTTATGCATGAGCGTGGGAACCTTCTCCATCAGTTTCCCGTTAAACTCCTGCCATGCCTCCTCTCCAGCCTCGCTACCAGGAATGCGTATTGCCTGCCCCATATATGCCTGACTATCCACCAGTTGCTTAGCCAGCGATTCAACCGATTCGGTTTGGTTGATTGTGGGATTAGCTTTTAGCTCGTCAGGTAACGCAGCTTTCCAATCTGTTTCCTCAGTCATCTTTCTCCTCCGCTAAACTTAATATGGCCTGAGCGAGTGCTTGTTGGCCTGCATTGAAAGCACTTGTATGAGAGTCGCCTGGTACATGCGTAGACCTTTGGATATAGTATCCCAGATCACGCTTGACCTTCTCTCCGTTTTTTCCATGCAAGCATTGTTGCCATGCATACCTTAACTCCTCTATCGTAGCATTATCCGATTTCGCCACCTATGCCTCCTGCCTCAGCAAAGTCTTTAGTTGCAGCAGCACCGTCTTTCAACGCACCTGCCATAGTTTCCATTTGTTGTGCTTGCATCGCTTGTTGCTCTTGCTGTTGTCGTTGCTCTTTAATTGCAGCAACCTCAGCCCTTGATCGAAGGATTTTAGCTGGAACACCTAATCGTGCTGCCAGTGTGCGGAAAGTTTCTTCCCAATTTATAATGTCTCCAATTTCAGGAACCATCGGAACCAGGTTTTGAACTGTCAGCATCATCCGATCAATAGACTCAACCTCTTCCATCTTAATCCCTCTCGACAAGGGGCCAAGATATTCTATCTGTAATTCGCCTCCCATCTCCTCTACGACAGCAGGAGTAGGAGATAATTGCTCATCCCGAAACAGGATATTGAAAGACCTGTTAATCAGAGGCTCAAGGAAATCGGCCTCTATTCGACTTAATGCCGGGCCGAGGAGCCTTTGCATCAGAGACATACGGGCATTCGTTTCCGTCGCTGTCATCTCAGGGCTTTCTTTCAACTGTAACTTGTCGATGAAGAATGCGTCTTTAATCGACTGCTGGAGTTGCGTTCTCTCCAACTGACTCACGTCAAATCTAGCCTTGCTCTCAAATGGTACCAGGGATTGTGTATCCCTGACGACGGTTACACCACCCGGCTGTAAATCTATGTCTCCGAATACGCCTCGGTCTGGAGCGAGTATCGGTGGGTCTATCACCTTCTCGGCTGAGCGCAATATGAGCTCTACGAGTTGGTTTAATGTCAGTATGTCGCTGAGGACATTCATAGCAGGAGAATAGCCGAATTTGGAGCCAGCTTGTTTAGACCACTTGGTTACATAGGCTGGCATTTCGTAATAGCCGCGTATCTGTTGCGTTAATTCGATTGCACCCTTTTGAAGGACGAATCTTTCATGAACGGGCCTACGATCAGGAGGCAGTGTTTCACCTTGCCATTCTCCTTCAAAGTCAGGGTTCTTTACAATAGCATGTATAACCGAATGAAGGTTATTGTAATTGGTTGCAGATACAGCCTGTGCAATTATATCGTCCGGGCAATTCTCAGGGAATCTTTGATATATCTGAAGAGCCGTATATTGCTTTTGCCGATATACGCCTGTTACCTTCCCATCAAAATCCTCGTCAAAATAACACCCTCGTAACATGAATGTCTTAAATCGAAACGAACCGTCATCAGCAACATCGTGAGCCATGACTGCCGTTCCGAAAGTTACCAGGTCCAGATAAAATTCGTTAGCTTCCAAAGAGAAATTCGATTCGACCAGGCTATACCAGATACGGTCCTGACAATCCTCCAGCCAGGTCATAGCCTCAACATTGTCATTAAGCTGGTCTTGCTTGAATCGTAAATTAAACCAGCGAGTTGCTGGTGAAGTCAAAGCCCCATGTATATGTGCAGCAAGAGTTTGAGCCGAATTAACAGCAGTCGAATCGAACAGATACCTATGTCGCCATTGTATCGCACTCTCCCAATCTGACATCGTTTGCCAAAACCGACCTTCCTGCGGTATGACAAATTGGGCTATGCGCTCATAAGTCTCATTGATGTTAGATCGCTCTGTGTACAGAGCCCCGACCCGGGCGACGATTTCTGTAGCTGTTAGCACTGCCATATCCTACTGATCTCCTAACTTGTGGGATAGGTGCTCCCTTTGTATATCGTGAATACGATTGCCAACCCATACATAATGTACGAAATGCATCTGCCGCATGACTAGCCCAATTATGACTAGGCGTATCCCTAAATGTTTTATGCTTCGCATCAAATACCCTCTCGTAAGCCGAGAGTGCCGTTATGCCATCCTTACAGCCTATCGCATCAAATTGACAGGTCAATAGTTGCGCCCTTACCTGTTCTATACCATCACTCAGATTATGTTTCGGTACGACAGTGAAATCAAAACCCAGTTCACTCGCCATATCAACTCTCGACTTGCCTGTCGTATATTCTCTTTGCTCTAGATCGTGTGGGCCCAGGTGATCGCAGTAATTGAATTTCCTGTTCTCTATCCTGCGTATCCACTCGGTTAAAGGAACATTCGGCTCCTCCCAATAATCAATAATCCGAATACCACCCTCAGCAGGTTGGGCAAACCAGATAGCCGTTGAATCCGCTATACCTAAATCCCAACCAGTCACCACAGGTAATGACGGGTCATGAGCAAAATCCCCAATCCGCTTATCGACTCTTAACGACTGGATTATATCCGAGTAATACGAACCTAACAGACCAGCCTCAAATGAGCAGTCAAACTCCTGTCTGGCTAACCCAGGATGCATCCCTGCATCTATCTCCTCCTGCACCTGCTTCGGCCCGATAACAGGTTGGCCGTTCGGTCTTTTCGTGTCCGAAACAGTTAGAAGATCAGCGTAATAATACGTTTGAGAAGGCTCCGCTTCCATCTTCTTTTTAGCCATTGTGTACATATCGTAAGCATGATTGTAACCCCTGGGTGTCGTGATGAACATAGCCCATCCCTTATTCTCAGCCAGGATAGGCGAGAAGTAGGACCAGGCTGCCGGGTTCTGTAGGGCATATTCAGAGAAGATCATACCCTTAAAATTCGTACCCATGAAACTATCGAAGTTGTCACTACCCCCTAACTGAATCGTAGACCCATTATTTAACTCGATCAACATTTCACCAGCATATCGCTGCTTAACGACTTCAGGGGGGAAGTGGTCTATGAACCTCTGTCCATCCGCACCTATACCCCTCCAAATTACCTTTCGGGCCTGAGCACTCTCAGGTAAGAAGTACGCATAGTTCCCCGGCTTATCTATTAACGCTCGACACGCTAATATATTAACACTCGCCTTATCCTTGCCCGATCTGCGGTGAGCAATGATAACGGCTCTCTTTGCGTTTTCTCGTTCTGTCTTAGAGAATAGCTCCGGTACGAGGGCTTCAAACCAGGGCATCTGATAATCCCTGGGTACGAACTCGTAAGGGATATTGATCGTGTTACTTCGACCGCTTTTCCTCTTGTCGTCTAATAACATCCGTCAATTCCCTTATCTGAGCTATCAGCATGAGGCTAAGTACGTTGTCAGGACTGCTATACCTACTATCAATATCGGACCGATCAAGCTCTTCCATCAAGTTGGATACATCTGATATAACCTTCTTCCTAACTCCTCTAACTCCGCCCATTTATTCATCCTCTTCATACGTCCGTCCCTTTAAGCCGATTTCGATTTTAGGAGCTGTGTTAGCCTGATGCTGCTTCTCCATATCCTTTATCTTAACCAACTGGTTTAAAGCCTTTAACTTATCCGCTAAACGTAACCGCATATACGGCTCACCAGTAGGACGCACTCCAGTGTCAATGACACTGATCGCAGCCCTGGCATGCTTAGGTAATAACTTGATCGGAAGGGGAAATCCATCATCGTCTAAAAAATCAGCAGGGTCGCTAAACGCAATAGCAGCAAGTTCACTCAGGATACGATCTTCCCGTATATCCATACGGTGATTGATCATAGCCTGAAAGAACTTGGTGCGCTCCTCGATCCTTTTCGACTTCGCTAAATATGCACCCCTCGACCAACACTGCCTACGGGTCATACCCTTACCTAAGCCACAATTCTCATACGCTTCAGGTAAAGGTACTCCCACAGCAATCTGCCTGGCGAAATCCGTTTCCTCAATGGTCGCCATTAACTTAAAGTTAGCTTCGGGTCGTGCTAGTTTTGAATCGCTCAAATGCTTCCTTCTCCACAGTTACACCGTTGTAGACAACCTTCTCTCGCTCGTCCCAAGATTTAACTGGCTCCTTCAGCGTCAACATCCACTTCTTATGCGATCTGCGTAACCCCTGCTTCTCCTCCTCCCAAGTATCAATCAACCCGGCTGACTCCAACTTCCTTACCTCAGCGTCAAATGCAGGACGAGAAAGATACGTCCTCTTAGTGCAACATGCCGCGTAGGAGACAGTCATAGGCGTAGGATGCTTAGGCTCTCCACGATTGTCAAGCGTATGAAGCCATTTCCATAAATGACTGTTCTTCTTTATATGTTCAATATCCATAGTTTCCTCCTTGTTGGATGTTAAAGAGCCTAACACACCCGTTGTACCTTTGTCAAGCCTTAGAGTAAAATTACTATATTGATTGCGTAGTTACCCTCATCTGACGGCCCTGTGCGTTAAAACGGGGGGCCGGGGGGGGTCTTACGCAATGCCTCTTCCCACCAATGTTTCACGTGGAACACCAGGGCTTACGTCACATGGGTACATACGCACCAATTATCCTGTGTGATGTGTGTATCCCCGGCCACTCAGAGTGGGGACATCACTGAGCTACCACTAACTGCACGTTGTATGTGCAAGCGAGCACCCACTGGAGCGCAGTTGCCTGTGCTACCAATACACTACGCACTAGCTAGTACGACACGCCTTATGCTCTTACATGTAACATCCAAATAAGCGGGTGCGAGGTGGCTTGGAGCAAGAACTATCATTACGCCTGTATGCTTCAAGCCACCGAGTTCCCTTCCTGTGGCCTGTTCAGAGCCATCTCTATCCATCGCTGGCCAGGGTCTACCTACTTGCGAATGTTACGGTCTAGCAGCCTTCTATGGCCCTTCTACGAGCTAGAACGAGGTGTTGTAGGGCGTAGTGCTGCCCTATGCCTTAAGCCCCTCGGCTTTGGAGAGATCATAGCGCAGCTATGTGGCAGTGCTTTAGGTCGAACAGTACGATAAGGCATGGCAAGGCATTACAAGTACAGACCAGCGAGTCCAAACGAATTGTGCCAGCGTCTTTTGCTGGCATAACTACTTAAAATCTTTTGCCCTGGCTTTGCTTTTGTATTGCTTTTGTATTGCTTTTAGTGAGCGAAGCGAATAAAAATTTTTTGGACGCTTTTTAACCAAAAATAAATGTAATTATTTTCACATTTTTACATGGAAAGGGTTGTACAGTGGTACAGTTCTGGTATGATGTGTATATGGGTTGACGCAGGGTTGGCCCTTAACTGGAGGAGCCGAAAGGCTCAATGCTTATGAAAACACTCAACGGTTTAAACCTTTGTGAGGTAGCTCGCGCTGACTCAATGTCAGAAAAAGTTCAAGCTGGTGTTGATGCATTCGAAACGCTGGTAGTGAATCTCAACCAGACTGTAGAAGATCTTCCCAAGATCAACGATATGCTTAAGGAATCCCTTGCAGCAGAGCCAGAGTTACCTGAGGGGTACGTTTTAGTCGAGCAGGTATGGCTCGACAAAATCACTTCAGACGTTGAGGCTATCGGGTTCGATTGCATGGACCCCAACGACGTGTGGCAATTGCCACTGGATGATGTCGAGAGTGCACTCGGAGATATCGACGCAGATTTCGAGGAAGTCAAAGCTGCTATTTCCGATGCTCAGGATACCATTGCCGATCTAAAGACCTGGACAAGCCTTAAACAGTTGGAGGTTAAACTTCAACGCAAAGCTCTGGAATCTCTCGAAGTGGACCAGCCCGAAGATGTTCTCCACAGACTGGTAAACCAGTTTAACGGTCACGAAGGGAAGTAGGCAGGAAGCCGGTTAAGAACTAGCCACTAGCAGTTGGTTAGTTCTTAACCAGACCGCTTTCCTGAATAAACGCTTTTAGTGGCTGCGTCTTTTCGCAGCCATCATTAGTAAGCTCTTTTGCTTTTGTAGTGCCTTTCGAGGTGGTGCAATTATAGCCATGTCCTGGCGTTGTGGTATGTATTTCTAGTTCTCTCTGTGTAGTTCTGGCTGTCCGAGTTGGGTGTTTTGTGGGCGTTGTGCTGCCCATAACTACATAATTTAGCTATTCGAGTTGGTAGGGTGGTGCAGCTATGAATAAAGTTACATAGCAAAAAAAAAAAAAAATGGCTGTAGCCCTTGTGCTGCGTGGGCTGTAGCGATTCCATGTAAAAGTAGCATTTTTCATCGCAGGTGAATCCTTTTATATATATATTTTTTTAGGGGGTTCCCTTTTTTTACTTCTATTAAAAGATTAAAAATAAAAATACATAATACATATCTATTGTTTTACTGTCGTAGAGTATTATGGTATAATCGGGCTGTTTTTAACAATCGAGGGGTGCACATAAATGGCGAGAGGTGTTTATAGTTGGCCTTCTTTCAAGTTTCGGGAAGATACCAACAACAGAAAGACTGGGCATATACCAGTTACATATTCTAATGCTGATACTTGTCCACCGTCGTGCGAGCTAGGTCAGCAAAATATCTGTTATGCGAAAGGCGGTCCTACTCGGATGATCTGGGATAGAATGGAAACGCCGATTAATTACCAGGCTATGAAAGATTCCTTTTATAGTATGGTGTTTGATCTGGAATATTATATTAAGAAAGCTAAACGGCACCACTGGAATCCCAGAATTAGGGGCAATATTACAGGTGATCTCCCTTCGAAAAAAGGCGATCGAGAGTTAATCAATCTGCGCATGGTTACTAGGTTGTCGAAAGCGGTAAAGAATGCAAGGTTCTTGTTGTATACGCATTATCGGCCTACTTATGGTTTAAATGGTGCGGCTATAGCGACTATGAATAGTTTCGAGGGTATGACGGTTAACCTGTCGGCTAATACCTTAGATCAGGCTGTTGAATATAAAAAGCTCGGCGTGGCTCCTGTAACTGTCGTGTTGCCACATGATCATAACAAGAAAGTCACATATCATAAGGGGGAAAAGATCGTAACTTGTAAATATGATTGGGACGGGACTCAATGTAAATGGTGTACGATCTGCTGGTGGAAAGATCGAGATTTTATCGTTGGGTTTCGTGGGCATGGTATGAATAAGCGTAAACATAAGAATGTTTTTTATAGGGGGTCGGATAATGGAATTGCCTAATTATCATGAGGCGGAATTACAGTTACCGGAGTTGTATTTAGAGGTAATAGAACAGGTTTTAACGGATTGTGCTATGAGGGATTGGGAGCCAATAATTGAACTGTTTAATAAGTTTGATCGGGGCGATCTTAACGACTATTTGCCAGAAAAGGATATAAAGTAATGATTATAATCGGATATTTTAGGAATAATGTACAGTTTGCAAAGCATCTTCACTTGGTAGTCTGTCCAGTTGATCGGCAATATTTAAATGTATCTGGTTCGGCTTTTTACCCGTCGATTGCTACGCCTGAAGAATGGGATCAGGAGGGTAACGATCTTATAGGTGGCGATTTTTCGCGGCTAACTTATAAGGGTGGTTGGTTGTATATCTATCATGGTAAGGATTGGGACATAGTAAAAGATATTTTGGGGTTGTCTAATAAATACCCTGTCCTGGCTTCCTTAAATCCTGCTGACCGTCTCGATGGGGGTGTGTAATGTCAGATTATTTTAGGTGTTGTGGTTCTCCAAAGGATTTGGGACATATGAACGGTTGCCCTAAGTCACCAGAAAGGGTTAATTCGGGTAGCTGGTTTTCCCCGTTTACTCCTTTAGAATTAATGGAACATATAAACAAGGAAAGGCGTAAGGCTGGTGAAAGTTGGTTGTTCTTGGGTCCACTCTATTATAAATATAATTATAAGCCAGTTGGGAGGGCTGGCGAGCGAACGGTTTTTGTCCATTATAAAGGTTATAAAACATGGGTCCAGCGTTTAGAATTGGATGGTATATCTTATTCTAGTGTTCATGGTTTACTGGTTCGGGATTATAAGGCGTGGTTGTTGGAGTCTTTCGAGGGTATGGGTGTTGGTCGTGGTTGGGTTTCTTCTGCTAAACAAATACATGAGGGCGTTATAAATGACTAATAAAATTGATAGTGTTCTTTTAACTTCTGTTCGTTCTAAGCTGCAATTAGCGTGTGATAAGGTTGGCAAAGAATTAGGTATTAATCTTAAGGCTGGCAATAGTACCTATACAGATACTAACGCAACTATGAAAATAGAATTATCGGTTAAGGGCTATTGCCAATATGAGTATGATTTCAATCGTATTATACAGTCTAACGGTTGGCCTATGGAAAATTTTGATCGGTTCGAGTGTGGTGAGTTGTATTATTCGCCTAATCATGGTCAGGTAAAGTTATTGGGTGCAAAATTTCGTGCTAAAAAGTACCCTTTTGTAATTGAGGAAGTTTCAACAGGTAACAAATATAAAATTACTTATTCAGGGCTGCAAGCTCTAAGGGGTCCGAACGAGTGCTAACATTATTGGCTTTATTGGTAGTAATGGCTGTTTTTTTGATTATTGAGGGAAAATATAATGATGAATGATTTATACGAAGTGGCGGTTGTTGGAAAACTCGAATACGCAGAAAAGCGGGGCGGTACTGTTAAGGCGGAGATATATAAGGATGTTACTTCGGACCAGATAGCGGATTTATTATTAACTGCTGCTGGTGGTGGTTACTCTGAAGGGCAAGTACGCAAAGCTATGATTTATAATGCTGACCTAGAGCGTAAGGGTGAACTAATTATAAAACATCGTGATCGAAAATTTAAAATTAAAAAGCTGTCTAATAAATAAGCTGTCCAGGCTCGGAGGGTGGCCGATTCATTGGTCACTTTCTGAGCACCCCTCCCCTTTTGACTACGCTCTTTGCATTTGTATTGTTTTTCATTAACTAGAGGAATATTGGTATATGCGTATATTGGTAGGTTGTGAAGCATCGGGTACACTAACTAGCGCATTTCGGGCTCTTGGGCATGAGGCTTATAGTTGTGATATTGAGCCACATTACGGTGATTGTCCACAATGGCACGTTCAGGTGGATGTTTTCCAGGCGATAGCATTTGGTAATTGGGATATGTTGGTTGCGTTTCCGCCTTGTACCTATCTTACGGTTTCGGGTAACAAGTGGTTTAAAGATCAGCCTGAGAGGAAGTCTGGGGCTCTTGTTGGGGAAAAAAGGCGAAAGGCTAGGGATGCTGCTGCGGATTTTTTTATGCGTCTTTATAACAGTCCGATTCCAAAGGTTGCGATAGAGAATCCTATAGGTTGTATGTCGAGTCGTTTTAGGAAGCCAGATCAGGTGTTGCAGCCATATCAATACGGACATGGGGAAACAAAGGCGACTTGTTTATGGTTAAAGGGTTTGCCTTTATTGGAGCCTACTAATGTTGTAGAGGGGCGAGAGCAGAGGTTACATCTGCTTTCGCCTTCGGCTGATCGTCAGAAAATAAGGTCAAAGACATTTCAGGGAATTGCGGATGCTATGGCCTCCCAATGGGGTGGAAATAATGAAGTATGATAGTCCGAGGGCTGGTGTTGAGTGGCATATTTGGAATCGTTATTGGGAGGCGTTTATAGTTGAGGGAGGTCGTAGGGTGCGTTTAGGTTGTTATCGTGATGTTGAGGAAGCTATAAGGGCTGTGGAGAAAAAAGAGCCCCGGCAGAGGGAGGGCCGGGGCTAAAGTCCCATTACAAGTTTTGCCACTTGAGTTTTTTACTTTAACACGTTATTCTGAAAAAATGAAACAAAGAATTTTGAATTATCTTCGTACTCGTCCACATTTGTTGTTGAATTGGTTAGTTACTCTTTTCATATTGACTATTGTTTGTATATTTCTTTTCTTTTGTTTATTTGTAGGAATGGGGGAGATCATCTTGGGCAAAGATGATCTCCCTGAGATATTTACAACAGGGGGTCAATAGACAAGTCGAAATAATATCCGTTCATATTCCTGTCGGACCTTTCATATCCCATCTCTTGTAGTTGTCGGTAAAAAGAGTTTTTCCCCAAGTGTTTCATCCCATTAGCTCCACACCAGTTTTTGTAGTGTTCATACAGTTTGGTCTGGTTAGTCTTGCCTTGTCGTATGGTGCACTCTGAGGTCCACTGTCGTAGAGGGTTAGCTGTTTCCAGCATTTCTGTGGTTAGCACCTTAGCCTCTCTGAGAGGCGTTCTGCTGACTTCCAGGCACTTATCCTTCCTGTACTCTTGCATAAATATCTCGACTGCCCATCGGAATATTGCGCTCCTCTCCTCGTATAATGCCCCTGACAGGTCGAAGTCCACATCTTTATTGTCTACCTTATTCATCATGGGAAAGATCGCCAGCCGCCTTGTTACGCCTTCGCTCTGGTCATCGAAGTTAGGTAGGCAGTTACCGCTAAACCAGAACACTGACTGATTCTTGAATTGCCACATCTTACCGTATAACTGCCTTACCCCGACTGCTTCACCAGAGCATAACTGCTTGAACCTGCCATTATCCAGCTTCCTGCCTTCTATCTGTTCATCAGATACGTTCACCAGTACATCATCTAAGGCTACGTTGGTAAACTCTTTCGATAGATCAGCAAGGCCCACTGCTGCCCGATTCTTATCTCCTACAATCGCATCAACTACTTTTGTTATGGTGCTCTTGCCTGATTGTGCAGGTCCGTACAGGTATATAGAAGTCTCCAGGTACGGTATACTCTCGTAACAACTGTACCCTATCAGGCATCCCAATTTTCTGATTGCAAAGTCTCGCTCACTCTTACCGAGAGGGTCGAAAGATTCCCTGAGAAATTCCAGCCATCGTTTCGGGTACTGGTCGGTCCATTCTACGTTCAGGACTTTACGCAGCATTGAGGCACGTTCATGCGGTGTATGTACCCATCCGTTTTCCCATCGAAGTTCCCCATCGGCAAGGGCGAAGGTAACGCCTCGTTCCACATCGAAAATTTCATCTTCTCTTGAAACGGTGTCCTGTACGACAGTTACGACATTAGCTATGGTGCTTCCTGTGACTGTTACGGATTCGTCTAATTCTGCTAGTCGTAAGGCTACCTTTCTAACGCCTCGTTCATCTATGGGTGTCCAGCATTGTCCGTTGTA
>PBMP01000046.1 GCA_002722705.1 Pseudobdellovibrionaceae bacterium
GCCGAAATACCGAAAATAAAAACAAAGACCGAGAAACTCTTTGACCAGCTAGAGGCTCAATTGAAAAAATACAATGATGCCGCATAGCTGCAACTTACCCATGTCCCTTTAATTTACATTGCAAAATTTTTAGTGAGTGTCAATCGTACTTTGTTCGAATTTTTACTTGAGGAGTTGCTCTTGGCAACCCTATCTTTACAGGAACTTGAAAAAGTAATCACCAGCCTCAATGAATCACTTGCAGCATATGATTCTACGGAAGATGT
This sequence comes from Pseudobdellovibrionaceae bacterium, assembly GCA_002722705.1. GTDB lineage: Bacteria > Bdellovibrionota > UBA1018 > UBA1018 > UBA6935 > UBA6935. Next base: position 267 of record PBMP01000046.1, read on the forward strand.
CTCTTAAAAAAAATGATCTGAGACTCAGTAGTACAAAGATATAAATTTTCTATCAAACTCTCTTGGAAAATCAGGGCCAAAATTAACAATTCGTGAACTTGCAAAAGCTCTTTAGAGAAGAATTAAGGTAGTAATAAAAAAAATCGATCCGCACTTATAATTTGAACCGTTTTACCTTTATTTTCTTTTATTTCATTTACACCAGACTTTCTCACAAGCTGAATATTATGAGTCACTGATAAATTCTTAAACGCATTAGAAAAAAAGTGAGGGCTCAATGATTTTTGATTCAGCTTACACTCAACAGCCAACCACGGTTTTTTGTCCCATGTCACTAAAAAATCAATTTCTTCTCCTGACTTTGTTTTTAAAGTATGCAATTCAAATACACCATAGCCGGTATCCGTCCAATAATGACATGCTTTAAGAAGATGAGAAGCAACCATATTCTCAAATCGAGCACCTAAATTGATAACCTCTGACCAATCCCATAAATACAGTTTTCCTTGTTTTTTGAGCGAACCAATAACTCTATTTGACCACGGCTTAATTTCGTAACAATAATAGAGTTGTTTTAGGTAATTAATCCACCTCCTTGCCGTATCATAACTTACTTCCAAATCTTCTCTCAATGAATTTAAACTCACAGGAGAAGAAACTCTTTCTGGAAGAAGAGCGATCATCATTTCTATTTTGCTTAACTCAGGAATTCGGCTCAAATCTCTTAAGTCTTCTCTTACAATTTTATCAATTCGACCTTTTTGCCATATCTTAAGTATACGGGAGGACTCAGAAAATAAAGGCTCAGGAAATCCCCCAAAACTTTCTAAACGGTCCCAAGTCTTAGATCTTGGTTTAATATTTTTAATATTCATCATTTGATCAGAAAAATCTTCAGGAAGAGGAAGCTTTTTATTTTCCAGTTCACCTAAAGAAAATGGATGCAGTCTAAATCCCAAGTACCGCCCCATCAGACTATCCGAACCTTTTTTATACAAATCCAAACGAGCACTTCCAGTCACTATTATTTGAATTGAATCACCTAATGTGTCGTAGAGTCCCTTCAAATTTTGTTTCCACTTTGAAGCTTTATGAATTTCATCAAAAATAACAATCGAGTTCCTCTTTAACTGAGAAACGGTTTCTAAAGGAGACTTTGTCCATCTTCTTCTAAATTCAAGTTCATCCCAATTGTAATAAACTCCTGTCTCTCCTTTTATCAACATTTTGGCTAAAGTCGTTTTACCAGATTGACGCGGACCCGAAATAAAGGCCATTTTTCCTCTAGAAAGGGCAAGTTCCTCTATTTCTCTTAATAAACTTCTTTCAAACATCCGGTAAGTCTAGCGTAAGACCTCGTGACTGTCATGACCATTTTACGATGTAATCGTAAAATGGTCATGACTACAGTTAACTATCTAAAATTAAAAGTAATTATTTACTTATTTTTTATGCTGAAGCGATTCCTTCTCCTAATTGAACAAAAACTTCTGTTTTTTTCTGAGTCCACTCGAGAAGATCCGAATCAATCGTCCACTTTCCAGGCACTCCCATCAAAATAACGGTAGATCCACCAAATAAAAAATACCCTTTTTCGTCTCCTTTATAAAAAGGAAGATCGTCAGGTTGGGTTAAAACAATTTTACCAACACACATTGCACCTACCTCTATATATGCCAAAGTCCCAAAATTTTTAGTTTCTAAAATAGAGACAACTCTCTCATTTTTTGAAAACACATCATCTTTTACTTTTAATGCTGCAGGATTTACGGAGTGGTACTGACCTGAAACTCGATATTTTTCTACAGTGGTTCCATCATCAGGATAATGAAACCGGTGATAATCAACAGGACAAAGTCTTGCTATAATCAAAGGCCCTCCTTCAAAAACCTTTGCCCACTTTTCACTATCAAGAAGCGCAGACGCAGAAAGCTCTTTTCCTTTCACCGGAAAACTCATTTCTGGAGTCACTTGGTCAAAACATAAATAGCGACCTTCTGCAAAAGCTCCCATTCGACTCGGTTCTTTATCAAAAGGCCTCATCCCAGGCTTAAATTTACGAATAAAAAATTCATTAAATGTAGAATAAGAAGAGGATTCATACTCTTCCATGGGAATTTTAAATTTCTCTATAAAGGAAGGAATTTTTCGGGAACTAAACTGAGTGTCATGGTAATTTCCCACAAGGCGACTCAACCAAGGTTTTGAAAGAGAATGCTCTGATAAAAACCGCCCCATAGGGTTTTCATAGGCAAATCTCATCAATGCATCGCCATAAACAAGCTCTTTTTCTTTTATTTTTTTCTTTCGATTCCAAAATTCAATATCTTCAGCCATAAAAAAACCCCTCTTGGGTTTTTCACCTAAGAGGGGCTATTGCGTCAAGAAAATTGATTCTATCTATTCCTGATTTCTACGAATATAAGTCGGAATATCATACTCGTCATCAGCAAGATTTGTAATTCCAAGCCTCTGAGCAATTGCTCTCGCTCTAGAGAGATCACTTCCGTCTTCTTCTACTTTAACCTGAGGCTGTTCTGCTACTGTATTTGCAACCGTTGCCGCTGAAGCAACCGCTTCTTCTTTCATTTCATCTTCAAAAGAAGGAGCAACTTGCGCACCAGTACCCTGTATCATTTCTGGTTTTGGTTCTGGAGGAGCGACTGATACTTCAACCACTGGAGCCGCAACTTCAACAGGAGTGACTAACTCAGGCTTTGGTTCTTCAACTTCTTCTGTACAAAGTCCTGTAGCAATCACAGTTACTTTTACGGTGTCCTTTAACGACTCATCAATCACCGTACCAAAAATAATTTCTGCATCTTCATGTGCAGCTTCCATAATTAAAGTAGTTGCTTCATTGACTTCATGAATTTTTAAGTTAGATCCACCAGTAATATTAATGATAATTCCGGTCGCTCCATCAATAGAAACATCTTCAAGAAGAGGACTAGAGATTGCGCTTGTTGCTGCTTCAACCGCTCGATTTTCTCCATCTGCATATCCAATTCCCATGAGTGCGAGACCTTTGCTTTGCATAATTGTTTTTACGTCCGCAAAGTCACTATTTACAAGACCAGTATGGTTAATTAAATCAGAGATCCCTTGAACCGCATTTAACAATACTTCGTCTGCTTTTTTAAATGCATCCATCATTGATAATGAATCACCTGAAATCGCAAGAAGTCTCTGATTTGGAATAGTGATTAATGAATCAACATTTTCTCTGAGACCCATAATTCCCTGATTCGCATTTTTCATCCTCTTTTTGCCTTCAAAAATAAAAGGCTTAGTAACTACACCTACAGTCAAAGCTCCTACTTCTTTAGCAATTTTAGCCATAATGGGAGCAGCTCCAGTTCCTGTTCCACCACCCATTCCGGCAGTAATAAAGACCATATCCGCCCCGGCAAGAAGTTCAGAAATTTTTGCATAATCTTCTAGTGCTGCTTTTCTACCAATTTCTGGATTTGCTCCAGCACCCAATCCTTTAGTCAGCTCGTTTCCTATTTGAAGTTTCGTAGGAGCAAGTGAAGCATCAAGTGCTTGGCCATCTGTATTTGCAGTGATGAATTCAACACCTTCTAATCCCATTTTAATCATGGTATTGACGGCATTACATCCAGAACCACCCACTCCTATCACTTTAATTTTTGCTCCGTGATTAGTTTCACTTTGTTGATCAATTTCGAACATGTTTTCCTCCTAAAATAAGTCTTTGACCCAGTTTTTCATCGACCCGCGTACTTTTTCGTAAATATTTTTTTCACGAATCGTAAAACGAGCTTTAGCGCTATTTTTTGCGCCATATCTTAATAGTCCTGTAGCTGTTGCAAACTTCGGTGAATTCACAACATCCTTTAATCCCCCTACCCCGAGTGGAGATCCTCTTTTTACAGGCATATCAAAAATCATTTCAGCAAGTTCTGGAGTTTGCTCAAGCAGAGTAGCTCCTCCAGTGACAACCACTCCTCCAGAAAGAAGGTCTTGGTATCCAGATTTCATGACATCTCTTTGAATGAGTGAAAAAATTTCTTCCATTCGAGGTTCAATGATCTCTGAAAGAAGTCTTCTCGATACGACTCGAGATCTCCTTCCTCCAACACCTGGAACTTCTATCGTTTCATCAGGCTTGACTGTCGATGCAAATGCATTTCCATGACGCACTTTAATTTTTTCAGCTTAATTTTGGGGTGTTCTTAGTCCGACAGAAATATCATTAGTGACATGATTTCCACCAATCGCCAGCACAGAGGTATGAACCACTGATCCTTCTCTAAAGATGGCTACATCACTTGTTCCCCCTCCGATATCCACGAGAACCACACCTAGCTCTTTTTCATCAGTGGATAAAACTGCTTCTGCTGAAGCGATGGGTTCTAAACAAATCTCAGCAACATTGAGTCCCGCTTTATTTGCACATTTGATGATGTTTTGAGCAGAAGAAACGGCTCCAGTTACAATATGGACCTTCACCTCTAAACGAACTCCACTCATTCCGATTGGATCTCGGATACCATCTTGGTCATCAATAATAAACTCTTGAGGAATAATATGAATGACTTCACGATCCATAGGAATCGCAACGGCCTTAGCAGCATCAATGACTCGATTCACATCTTGTTGAGTAATTTCTTTATCTTTAATTGCGACTACACCAGTAGAATTAAAAGACTTGATGTGTCCACCAGCAATTCCAGCATAGACAGTAGAAATTTCTACTCCAGCCATCAGTTCAGCTTCTTCAACTGCTTTACTGATATTTTCTACTGTGGAATCAATATTAACGACGACACCCTTCCTCAAACCATTTGAGGGAGAAGTTCCAATACCAATAATATCTATAATGGGATTTGGGCCGTTTTCGACAATCTCACCGACTATACAACAAATTTTTGTCGTTCCTATATCAAGACCGACAACAAAGTCCTTTTTGGACATAAGCAGCTCCCCTCCGTTGGGACCATAACCATCCGTGTATTCCATTGCAGCGTCAAGACTACAACAAGCAAGGAAGTTTTTTCCTCCCCTATATCTTAAGAAGCAGTCGAACGTTTGACAACTAATTTTTTGTCACTTTCGGTAAAGACTTGACGAGCATTGATCGACTTCTTTACCAAAAACTCAATGACTTCAGAAAGATATCCAATTCTTTGCTGAAAGAAAAGGTCAAGATCTTGACCCATGAACACAAAGGTCTGAGCGATTTTTTTTTGACGGGCTAAAGGGTAAAGAAAAATCGCTCTAAACCCTTTTTCAGAGTCCCATGACAAAGAAGAAATTCTAGAAAATGCATGAGTTTTATTTTCGTTCCAATATTGAATCGTTTTTAAAACTGTTTTAAGCCTTGGATCTTCTCGAGTGAGTCCAGAAATCACAGGTAAATCTACCTCTTTTTCAAGACGTAGCCCTTCAAAAGTTTCTCCTCGAGCATCTATATAATAGAGATCACCTGTTCCAGCCTGAAACAAAGCCTCAGGCTCTCTAAAATCCACTTGAATAGAGAGAGTCTGAGGAAACTTTTTCTCTAATCTGACTTGCTCAATCCAAGGATGCTGAGTCAATCTTTCTTCGATTTTATTTAGATTAAGATGAAATAAATTAGATTTCCCAACAGGTACATTGGCTATAGCCAAAATTTCATCATGAGACAAAGGGGATTCATGATGAACTCCCTGAGTCGTTTCTAATTTTGGAATTTCAACCACTCTGACGGTAAACTGATCCGAACGAGTCGCCGAGAAGATCCCCGTTCCAACTAGAAGCAACACAAAAACAAAGGCCCCCACTACAAAAACCTTACGATTTTGTTTCCACCACAAAGTTCTTCTATTTTCTAAACTTTTTAACCATTCAGATTTCAAACTCAATCTCCCCGCTAGGGTAGAATATCATATTTCAAGGATCTTGACGTCGTGATACTCTATTTCTCATGAATTCATCGATTAAAAATAGCTTAATGTTAATGATCAGTCTCTTCTTTTTTAGCTCCTGTGCGAGTGTCGATCTAAAAAAAGAAAAAGAAGAGTTAAAAGTAGTGGGCTCACTCATAGCCCATCGGTATCAACTAAAAAATGGATTAAAACTCATCGTAGTGGAAGATCATTCCTCTCCTACATTTGCCTATTATACCTGGTTTAACGTGGGTTCTCGTCATGAGAAAAAAGGAAAGACAGGACTTGCTCACCTTTTTGAACACATGATGTTTAAAGGTACAAAAAATCATGAAACAGGTTATTTTGATCTGACCTTAAAAAAAGCAGGAGTTGAAGGTCTAAATGCATTTACTAGTCATGACTATACGGCTTACATTCAACAGCTCCCTGCGGGAAATCTGGATCTCATTGCGCAACTTGAAGCAGACCGTATGCAGAACTTAGTTGTTGATCAACTTGCATTCAAAACAGAAACTGAAGTGGTCCAAAATGAAAGAAGAATGCGAAACGAAAATAGTCCAGACGGAACACTCCAGCAAGTTCTTTTCGAAAAAGCATTTCGGAAACACAGTTATCACTGGCCAGTCATCGGTTATCAAAAAGATCTCGATTCAATGAATGCTCCCGATGCAATGGCTTTTTATCAAAATTTTTATCAACCCAGCAGAGCAACGATTGTCGTTGTTGGAGACGTAGATGCAGATGATGTTCTTCGTTCGGTAGATAAATATTATGGTAAAATCTCGTCAAAAGAAGTCGTCATTCCAGAAATTAAAAAAGAACCGCTTCAAAAAAAGGTCAGAAGATCAACACGTAAACTGAACATTCAAGTTGAAAAACTAACGATTGCATATAAAGTCCCTTCTGTTTCTGACATCCAAACATCAGCAACACTAGAGGTATTACAAGCTTTGCTCAGCGATGGAAAAGCAAGTCGTCTCATGAGAGCCTTAGTAGACACAGGAGTTTCTTCCTCGATTGGTACGGGAAGTTATCAAGGAGCCAACCCCACACTTTTTGTCATTCACACAGATTTACAAAAAGGAAAACGCTACTCTCAAGCAGAATCTATTATCTTAAAAGAATTAAAGAAGCTTCAAAAAAGAAAAGTTGGAAAAGCTGAACTTCAAAGAGCAAAAAATCTAGTCCAATTTCAATTTTATAATAGATTAAGAAGCAATTCTGAAATTGCTCATTTTTTAGGACAATACGAAACAAGTATTGGCAAATTTGAAAAAGGCATTGAAATTTACAACTCTGTAAAAAACGTCACTGAAAAAGACATACAAAAAATAGTAAAAAAGTACTTTAACCCTAATCAAAGAACAGTTGTTGCTGGAGTTAAAAAATGAAAAATTTATTTACCCTCATATTAATTTTAATCTCTTTTCAATCGTATGCTATTGAAGTTGAATTTGAACCAGACGCTAGAGTACCTCTGGTTGATATTAGCTTAGTGGTAAGAACAGGTGCAGTCAGTGATCCAAAAAACCAAGAAGGACTGACTCGTTTTGTAGGTCAAATGCTTTTAAGAGGAACTAAAGTTCGATCTAAAAAACAACTTGATTTAAAACTAGATGAACTGGGAGCTAGTATTGGTGTAGAAACACGAGACGAAGCACTCATTCTAAGGGCTTCTGTCTTAAGCAGTCAAATTGATCCATTTTTAGATCTTTTTTTAGAGATCATTACCCAACCTAGTTTTTCAATAAAAGAAATCAGAAAATTGAAAAAAAAGACTCAATCTCTGATTTTAAGTGGTTTATCTGATGACGGTAATTTAGTAAAAAAGAATTTTGCTAAATTTCTCTTCAAAAACCATCCATATGGAAACTCTGTTTTAGGAACTTTAAAAAGTATTTCAAAGCTCACACAGACTCAAATTGTAAGTCAATACAATCGAATCTTTTCAGAATCTTTAATGGTAGTTGTAGGAACAGGAGACACTACAAAAGAAATGATTAAGGCATTTGCAAATAAAATTGCAAAAGCTCGTCCAGAACCTAGTCGATTAATCGGACTAAAAGCTCCTCACCCCATTGAAAAAAGAAAAATTCTTCTTGTTAATAAACCAGACCGTTCTCAATTTCAAATTTTTGGTGGACACATTGGAATGCATCCTACCAATCCAGACTATATTCCAGCATATATTGCAAACTACGCATTTGGCGGATCTTTCACTTCACGGTTCATGAAAGAAATTCGAGTGAAACGAGGTTGGTCATACTGGGCTTATAGTTACTTTAGACATGGAAGCTTTCCAAAAACATGGTCTTTTACACTTGCTCCAGCTAATCAATATGCAACAAAAGCCTTAAAAGAAGCAATTTATCAAATTGAGAATCTAAGAGAAAATGGGATTACTAAAGAAGAATTTATCCAAGCTAAGACTGGCTTAATTAATAACTCTGGTTTTAGGTATGATACTCCTTCAAAAAGAATAGAAAACAGAATTACTGAAATTATCTATAAAATGCCAAAAGGAAGCATTCAAAATTATGGTGAAAAATTCAAAGAAGTGACCTTCTCAGAAGCAAATGAAGCATTAAAGAAGTTTCTTCATCCTGACCATTTACACATTACCATTGTCACCACAGTAACTGATGATCTAAAAAAACAAATTTCAAAAGTAGCTCATATTCCTGTCGAAGAGATTGAAGTTATTGATTATCAGAAAGAGTGAATTTTCCTAAAAATTGAACCTCTGGCTCAAGAGAAATATTAAACTTTTCTTGAGCCTTTTTTTTTGCTTTTTCAATTAACGTATAAACATCATTTGCGGTTGCATTTCCTAGATTAACGATAAAATTAGAATGCTTTTCAGAAAACTGAGCATTACCTACCCTTTCCCCTCTCATTCCTAGTTCGTCTATAATTTCCCAAGATTTTTTTTTAATAGATTTTGGATTTTTAAAAACACTTCCACAAGAAAGATATTCAATGGGTTGAGTTTGTTTTCTTCTTTTTAAAGTTTCATCAATTTTTATTTTTACTTCCTTTGAATGACCTTCCTTTAAATAAAATATTCCTGAAACAATGATTTCACCTGATTTTAAGAAATGATTTTTTCTATAAGAAAAACTCTTTGAGCTTATTTTAATTTTATTTATTTCTCCACAAGACTGCATTACAAAAACTGAATCAAGAAGATTCGAGACCTCTCCTAAGTGAGTTCCTGCATTCATCGCAATTGCTCCTCCGACATTACCGGGAACTCCTGCAAGGCATTCAAAATTTTCCCAACCGTTTTTTGAAGCTTCACGTAATAAAGATCGAACAGTAACACTCGCTCCTACTTCGATAAAAGGAGGTTTTACCTCTATAAGAGAATAAAATTCTGAAGTAACAATGACTATTCCATCAAAGCCACTATCAGAAATTAAAACGTTAGACCCTTTTCCGAGAATATAAAAAGGAATTTTATTTTTTTTTATTTCTGAAAAAATAGATTTCATTTCATCTAAATTTCGAGGAACTGCAACGACTCCAGGGCCACCAATTTTATAATAGGAATATCTACTTAGCTGTACATTAAATTTACAAAAATCCTTAAAAGGAGAATTCTTAAATCGATCCAAGTTCATTTTCGACAACCTCTTTAAAACGAGATCCCAACTGTTGAACTGATCCAGCACCCATAAAAATAAGAAGTTGATCTTGAGTCAGCCGAGACTTGATCTGCGTTTCAACATCATCAAAAGAAAACGCAACCGTTATATTTAAATGAGGATTTTTTTCTTTTATTTTTTTACTCAAATAATCACTTGTTATTCCCTCTATTGGATCTTCTCCAGCTGAAAAAATGGGCATTAAAATTAATTCATCTGTCTGATTAAAACATTCTAAAAACGAATCAAAAGAATCTTGGGTTCTTGAGTACCTATGAGGCTGAAAAACCGTTATGATTTTTTGTTGGGTCATTGCCCTTGCTGTTTCTAAAGTTGCTTTAATTTCAGTTGGGTGATGGCCATAGTCATCAATAACATCAATATTTCTAATTTGATTCCTTGCAATTTTTTGAAATCGTCTTTGAACTCCTTGAATTTTCTTTAATCCTTTTTGTATTTTAGAAAATGAAATTTCTAATTCATAAGCTAAACCAATAGCTCCTAATGCATTTAAAACTTGGTGTCGCCCATGCATTGGTAGTTCTATCTCTCCCAATAATTCACCTAGATGATAAACTTCAAAACGAGATCCTTCAGCTGTAACTTCCACAGAATTTGCATAAAAATCACAACTTGAATCAAAACCATACGTTCGAAACGGTTTTTTGAACTCGGAAAGACATGATCGAACTCCTGGGTCTTCACCACAAACTAAAGACAAACCATAAAAAGGATGTCTTGCTACAAAACGAATAAATGCATTTTTAATTTGATCATAAGAACCATAGTGATCCAAATGGTCAGAGTCAATATTAGTAATAATCGAATAGGTCGTAGGAAGATAAAGAAATGATCCATCACTTTCATCTGCTTCAGCAACCACAAATTCTCCAGACCCTAACACCGCATTAGAACCTAAAGAACTTACAATTCCACCAATGACAACCGTAGGATCTAGTTTTGCTTCTAATAAAATTGCAGAAAGCAAATTAGTCGTTGAAGTTTTTCCATGAGTTCCGGCAATTGCTATTCCAGTTTTTCCCCTCATTAATTCACCGAGCATTTCCGCTCGTGGAATCACAGGAATCTTTAATTGATGTGCCATCTTTACTTCTGGATTATCTGACTTAACTGCAGAAGATGTGACAACGACACTTAGATTTTCATTAATTTGACTTGGATCATGACCAATAAAAACTTTAGCTCCCTTTTTTTTTAACCGTTGAAGCGTTGTTGAATCTTTAGCATCAGAACCACTGACTGCATATCCTTGGTTTAAAAAAACTTCGGCAATTCCGCTCATACCGATTCCACCCAAACCAATAAAGTAAAGATGTACATCCTGTCGGTTTCGTCTACTAAATACCATCACTTAGAAAGCTCCTTCACAATAATCTCTGTTGCTCGATGAGGTGCAAAACTTTTAATTTGATTTGCTCTTTCTTCTATTTGTTCCGGAGATTTTTTTAACTCCAAAAGAAGGTTACATAGCTTTTGAGCCGCATCGGGTCCTTCTTCAATACACCAAGCTGCTTTTGATTTGACAAAATTCTCTGCATTTTTTAACTGATGTTGATCAGACGCCTGAGGAAAAGGAATAAAAATAGCAGTTCGACCGACTATTGCAAGTTCGGACAACGTAGAAGCTCCTGATCGACAAATAACAACAGAAGCCCTTTGATATTCTTTTTTCATATCTTCAATAAAAGGAGAGACTTCAGCCTCAATTCCTTGAGACTGATAAAATTGAAATACCCGATCATAGTCTCTTTCTCCTGTTTGGTGAGTCCATAGAATATCAAGATCTTTTGCTTGACGGATAGCGTTCATTACAACGGTATTCATACCAACCGCTCCCTGAGACCCTCCAAAAACAAAAACCCGAAAATCCCCTTCACTCTTTGGAAGCTCTTCAAAATTCTTCCTTGTTGGATTTCCAGAAATAATTAATTTATTTTGAGGAAGTCCCTTCGCCTCTGAAAAGGCCGAAAAAATTAAACCCACCCATTTTCCTAAAATACGGTTAGTTAGTCCTGAAACCGTATTTTGTTCTAAAAGAGCAGACTTCCCGCCCCAAAGCCACTGAAACAAAGATGCCACCAAAACACAGGGACCACTCGCATAGCCTCCCACTCCCAAAGTTGCGGTCGGTCGAAATTGAATCACCCAAACCATTGATTGAAAAAATGCATAAGGTAGAAGAAGAAGCGACTGAATTAGTGAGAGTCCTGTTTTTCCCTTAAGAGCGGCTACTTTTAATCTTTTCAACTCAATTCCATGAGAAGGCACAATCCTCCCTTCTAAACCTCGTTCACCACCAATAAAAAGAACCGAAGCATCTGACCCATACTTTTCTTTCCATGCTTCTATGACTGCAATACCAGCCATGATGTGTCCTCCGGTTCCACCACCAGCAATAAGCAGTTTTTTCTTTTTCATCAGGATAATTTCTCACTTATTTTGGAATTTCTTGGTCCAAGACCAATATTTAAGAGAATTCCAACAACAAATAGATTAACAACAAGAGAGGAACCTCCGTAACTCACAAAGGGAAGACTGAGACCTTTCGTTGGAAGCAACCCTAAAACAACGGCGATATTTGTAAATGCTTGAATACCAATCAGCAGCGTTAAACCTGCTCCAAAAAAGAAACCAAAAAGATCACCGTGTCTGACCCAAGAACGAGAAGCAATTCTAAATCCTCGATAAAGAAAAAAAGTAAAAAGAGCAATCACTCCAGCCAAACCAAAAAAACCTAACTCTTCACCTACAACAGCAAGAATAAAGTCATTATGTGCTTCTGGAAGAAAAAATAATTTTTCTTTTCCATTACCTAAACCCACTCCCCACAAAGAACCATTATGAATTCCAACTAACGATTGAAGAACCTGAAATCCTTTTCCTGTGGGATCTTTCCACGGATCTAAAAATGCGGTAAAGCGTGCCCAACGATAAGGAGAACTTGCAATTAAAACAATTCCAGCAATCAATCCAAGTCCAGAGGTGAGAATCAAATGTTTTCGATTTGCACCAGATAAGAAAAGAAGTCCAAGGGTAACAAAAACGATTACTGCTGCTGATCCAAAATCAGGATGCAATAATAAGAGAATTAAACCAGGTAGAGGAACTAAAAATGTTCCTAAAACACCTGCTCTAAATAAATGAATACGATCTCTCTTCAAGTATAGATGTCTTGATACAAAAAGAATAAATGCAACCTTACATAATTCAGCGGGTTGGACCCTAAAAATACCTAAATTCAACCAACGAGTTGCTCCGCCTGCTTTCACTCCTAGCCCTGGAATCCATAAAGCAAATAAAAGCACGAAAATGATTCCTAAAATTTGGTAACTCCATTTTAACCATTGATGATAGTGAACTCTATATCCAAAAAACAAAGCACAAAAACCCATCGCTGCATAGATTACTTGTCTTTTAATAAAAGCATAACCATCACCTGTTCGCTCTTGTGCAAAAATAAACGAAGATGAGTAGACCATTAATAAACCAAAAAGAACTGCGGAAACCACCACAGCAAATAGAACCCAATCAAATCCTCGACTCTGTGTGGGCCAAGGACAAGAATGAATGTCATTTTTTTGACGTCGAATAAGTGAAAGAAGCTTCCAGCTAGGAGCCTCTTTAAAAACTAAACTAAAGCTGCGAAACAATCTGCTTAAAATAGTCACCACGCTCTTCATAGTTACGGAACATATCAAAACTCGCACATCCCGGTGATAACATGATGATATCTCCACTTCGTGACTTTTGGTAGGCTAAGAGTACTGCTTCCTCAAAAGTTCCCATCAAGTAGGTTTCAGCAAAATCACCAATGGCTCGATTTAACTTTTCTTTAGATTCTCCCACCAAAATAAGCGTATGACATCTTTTTTCCACCAAAGGAGCGAGACGAGTAAAGTCAGCATCTTTATCTTTTCCACCTGCAATGAGAATCATAGGATTCTTCTTAAAAGCAAGTAAGCTCTTCTCTAAGCTTCCAACGTTTGTTGCTTTTGAGTCATTGATAAAGAAAACTCCATTTTTTCTACGAATCAATTCAAGTCGATGCGGAACCCCTGGAAAACTTTGAATCACAGACTGAATTGTTTTAGGCCCAATCCCCATCATTCGAGCAGCACAGATAGCTGCCATTAAATTTTCTTTATTGTGATCACCAAAGAGACGAAGCATTGAAACATCATAAACTTCTTCTTGTCCGGTCACTTTATCATAAATTTTATTACTTTCTGAGTCATAGTAGACACCACAAAACGATTCAGCAAAATCTCCTCCAATGTTCATTGGATCTTTTTTTGTAAACCAAATGACACGCCCTGAAGTTTCTGCTCCAAAACGAACAAGAAGAGGGTCATCATAGTTTAAAACCACATAAGTATTACGATCACACGCTTGCAAAAGTTTTTTCTTTGCTGAAATATAAGCGTCCATTCCCGAGTACCGATCCATATGATCTTCAGAAATATTAGTAAAAACAGCAACAGCAGGAACCAGTTTTTCAATTAAATCCAACTGAAAACTAGAAAGTTCCGCAATTGCATAGTCAGCATTCTGATCACCAGAAATAAAATCAATGAGTGGCGTCCCAATATTTCCACCAACAAACGCTCTCTTACCTTCGGTTTTAAACATTTCTCCCAAAAGAGTCGTCGTCGTCGTTTTTCCGTTTGTACCTGTTACTCCAATCAAAGGAACTTTCAATAACGAAGCAGCAATATCCACTTCCGTCACCAAAGCTTTCCCTTGAAGACGAGCTTCCTCAATTGGTTTAATATTTAAAGGAACACCAGGAGATACAACGATCAAATCTGCTTGCTCAAATAAATGAGGCGAATGTTTTCCGAAGTCAAATTCAACTTTACAATCCTGAAGATCTCGAACGTATTCGTTGAGTTCATTTCGTTGTTTCATATCGGTCAAAGTCACCTTTGCTCCCGATTTTGACAAATAACGACCGATAGACACTCCCGTTCTTCCGATCCCAACAACTAATACATTTTTACCTTTAAATTTACTCATTTATTATACAACCTCTTGGCTAACGCAGTTTTAATGTCGACAAAGTTACAATCGCAAGCAATATCGAAATAATCCAAAATCGAACGATGACTTTCGGCTCAGCCCATCCCTTGAGCTCAAAATGGTGGTGAATCGGAGCCATTTTAAAAACCCGTTTTCCCGTCATTTTAAAGGAAATCACTTGAGCCATCACAGACAAGGTTTCCATTACAAAAATTCCACCACACAGTGCAAGTAAGAATTCGTTTTTTGTAATTACAGAAACAACTCCTAAGGCTCCACCGAGCGCTAAAGAGCCCACATCCCCCATAAATACCTGAGCAGGATAGGTATTAAACCACAAAAACCCCAAACATGACGCAGCAACTGTTGCTAAAAAGACCGAAAGTTCACCAGAACCCGGGATATAGGGTATTTGAAGATATTCCGCGATTTTTACATGGCCAGCACAGTAAGCTAAAATTAAAAATGTACTTGCTGTGATCATCGTGGGTCCCACCGCAAGCCCATCTAAACCATCTGTCAGATTGACCGCATTTGATGCACCTACAATCACAAACATTGCGAAAGGAATATAAAAAAGGCCCAAATCTAAAGACCAATCTTTAAAAAAAGGAAATTTAAGAACGGGTGGCGTCTCTCTAAAGAAATAAAGAATTCCCGCCACAGACCCAGCAATCAAAATCTGAAAAAACAACTTTTTCTTAGCAGAAAGACCTTTTGAGTTTTTCTGAACCACTTTTCGATAATCATCCACATACCCGATCATCCCAAAACCCAACGTCGTCAGAAGAGCAATCCAGATATTTTTATTTCCCAAATCCCCCCAAAGAAGGGTCGCCACCGAGATTCCAAGAAGGATTAATCCTCCTCCCATCGTTGGAGTCCCTTTTTTTGAAAGGTGAGACTGAGGTCCATCATCTCTCACTGATTGACCAATTTGCTTTTTTTGTAAAAGACGAATAAAGCCGGGCCCAAAAATCATACAAATAATAACGGCTGTAAGTGCTGCACCAAAAGTTCGAAAAGTAATATATTTAAAAATATTAAAAAAAGAATGGGCTTCATGCAGTGGAAACAAAAAGTATTGGAGCATTTTTGGATGCTACAAATTTTTAAAAGGTAAAGTCAAGAGGATCCCTTCAAAATGTCTTTCAAAATTTCATGACTGATTTGAACATCGTCAAAAGAGACCTCCAGCACTTTTTCAGGATTTAGAGGATCTCGGCCTTTTTGGACCTTTTCGTGACCTTTTCCAGCGATGAGCACCCAATCTCCTTTCTTTGCCGACAACAAAGCTCCACGAATCGCAAGAAAACGATCAGGCTGAACGACAGCTTTCCCCTCTTGCATTCCATTTAGAATTTCTTGAATAATCACGTCTGGATCTTCGGTACGAGGATTATCAGAAGTCACCCAAACCTGATCAGAAAACTTTTCTGCAACCGCACCCATCAGAGGCCTTTTTTCACGATCTCGATCTCCTCCACATCCAAAAACAGTAATCACTTTTCCAGAGCTCAATTCATTGATTAATTCCAAAACCTTTTCAAGAGCATCTGGCTTATGAGCGTAGTCGACAATCACTGTAGGACCTGATTCCATAGCAATGCGCTGCAATCGACCTGGAACTCCATCGAGACGAGGGATCACTTCTGCCATTTGTTCATCTGAGACTCCCAACCCTCTTCCCACACTCAAAACAGAACAAAGATTTTGCGCATTAAATCGTCCTAAAAGAGGAGAATGAAAGGTAGAATTTCCAATTTTCCCTTTTATTCCTTTTTCTGAAAACTCAAATTCGCCATAACAAAGATCAGCGTCAAACTCTCCAAATGTACTGTATCGTGACGCCTTTTGTGATTGAACCAATCGACGACCATAAGATGAATCAATACAAATAGAAGCATGTGGAAATTTCTTTTTTTGCTTTGAGAATTCCATCCACTCAGTAAATAATTTTTTTTTCGCATCAAAATATGAATTCAAATTTAAGTGATAATCTAAATGCTCAGGACTTAGATTCAAGAAAACGACTTCATCAAAACAAACAGAGCCCACACGATACTGATCTAATGCATGTGAAGACACTTCCATTACGACGGCCTCGCATCCATTTTCTTTCATTTGCTTCAACAAACGATGAAGCTCTAGTGGTCCAGGAGTTGTTAACTCAGATGAAATGATCTCCTTGCCATCATCAATTTCGATTGTTCCAATCAACCCTGTTTTTAAACCTAATTGATTAAGTAATGATCGAATAAGAAAAGAAGTTGTTGTTTTTCCACTTGTTCCAGTAATACCAATCATTTTTACATACTGAGATGGATTTCCAAAAAAATGAGAAGCAAGTTCTGCTAAAGCTTTTCTAGAGGACGGAACTATCCACTGAGGAATATCTACCTCTATTTTTTTTTCCGTTACGATTCCCAAAGGCTTTTTTCTTAAAACTTCATCGACAACACTATGTCCATCAAAATGAGTCCCTTTGATCGCTACAAAAAGATCTCCAGCTTGAACTTTTTTATGATTGGACACTATCGATCGAATTTCTCCATCGGATACAGAAATAGATTGATTTAAAACTTCATTTACTTCGTACAACTTCAATGAACTACCTCTTCAGGTTCTTTTAAAAAAACTTTTAATTGCTCACCTTGTGATAAAATTTTTCCAGGTTTTGGAATTTGTCGAGACACCAAGCCAAATCCTTTCATTTTAATTTCAATTGGAATTCCTTTTAACAGAAGAAGTACTTCTCTAGAACTAAATCCTGTTAATTCGGGGACCCTCCATCCATCGGACTTCTTCTCAAAGCTAGACATTGACTTTCCTTTGATTTTAGAAAGACTCTCTTGAGCATCTTCAGAAAGATAAGGAACCGCTTGAGTAACTTTAATTTGGTCTGATATTCCCATTTCATCTAAAGTTCGAGACCAATCTTTGTGAGCCTGAATTTTCTTTTTTTGTGTCTCTTTTGAAAGAAGAATTTTTTCTGTTCGAGGAATGCCAAATCGATGAACTGTTGCAGAAAGAACTTTTTTAAAAAGAGGAGCTGCTGTTTTTGATGCATAATAAACCCCACGAGGTTTATCAATACTAGTAAAAATAACGAATGTAGGATCCACATCAATAGCAAATCCAACAAAAGAAGAAATATAATGGGACTTAGAGTACCGTTTTGTTTGAGGGTCAATTACTTGTGCCGTTCCGGTTTTCCCCCCCACGCGATACCCTTCTAAAGCGGCATCAATTCCTGTTCCTTCTGCCTGAGTTACTTTTTCTAAAGCTGCCATTACTTGACGGGCCGTTTTTTCACTTAAAATTCTTTTTGGAGGACTTTGCTTCTTTGGAAGAGGTTTTCTAATTAAAGACGGTTCGACAAGCCAACCTCCATTTACAAAAGAGGCATAAGCTCGAATCATTTGTAACGGAGTGACTAATATTCCTTGACCAAACCCCATATTTGCCAATGTAATTTCTGGCAACTTAGCTTTTTCATTTGGAATCCATCCTGATATTTCTCCCGGAAACCCCATTCCCGATTTTTGACCAAATCCAAATACTTTCATAGCCTCGACATATCTTTGAGTTCCAAGCTTTAAAGCAAGTTTTGCAGTTCCTACATTACTTGAAAACTGAATCATCTTTGTAAGACTGAGCCAACCAAATTTTTCATGAGTTTCAGCTTCTGTAATCACATATTCGCCTATTTTAAACTCTCCTTGTCCTCCCCAAATAAGAGAACTGGGTTTCCATCCGTTTTTTAGTGCTGCCGCCATTAAAATGGGTTTCATGGTAGACCCTGGCTCAAACCCATCTGTCAAAGCTCGATTTCTTCGTCGACTCGGTAAGTAAGATCTTTTGTTTGGATTAAAGGAGGGTTGATTGGCTAGCGCGAGGATTTCTCCCGTAACTGCATTCATCACAATCACTGTCCCCCCTTGAGCTCGATGTTCTTTAATTGAAGCTTTTAATGCTTTTTCAACTTCAAATTGCAAAGATGCATCGAGAGTCAATTGAACAGATCCTCCATCCTGAACTAATTTTGCTGTAACGGCATCAATAAAAGTAGGTCTTCCTAACGCATCTTTTATTGCACTTACGGATTGAACTTGACCTCTGAGAACAGAATTCAACCAAAGCTCTGTTCCTTCGATACCATCAGTATCAATATTTACATCACCAATCACATGAGCAGCGACATCTCCATGTGGATAAACCCTTTTTTCCTCTCGAACTAACCACAATCCTCTTACTAAAGAACCATTGTCATCCATCATTTTATTTTTTTTTAGATTCTCAAGCTGTTTCTCAGAAACATGTCTTTGGATCCAAGCAAATTCAGTATTTCTATTTATTTTTTTATAAATTTTTAATTCTGGAATTTCCAATACCTTAGCAAGACTTTGACTGATTTTTTTCTTTTCAGATATACGCTTTGGACTCACTGCCAAACTATATGCATCTACGTTAATCGCAAATGGTTCCCCATTTCGATCTAAAATCAGTCCTCTTCGAGGACGAACTAAAACTTTTGAATCAAATTGACGTTTTGCCAAATGAGAAAGACGTTTATCACCAATAACCTGTACTTGAAAAGTCTTCACTAACGTCAGCGCAGCTAAACCGAAACAAAAAACCATCAACCATTGCAACCGACTTTTATATGCCAAAGGAGCTTTTACCACGACTCTTTCCTTAAGTAGACAATTTGATGAGCTGTAGGTGGTTTAAGCTTGAATTTTCTTTTTGCAAGTTTTTCTAAACGTCTCGGAGACCTTAAACGAGCTAGTTCTAATTCAAGTTTTTCTTTGGACTCCCGACTATTAGCGATCATACGACTCACTTGATTAATTTCATAAGTCGTCTCTACCATCCATAACCGTAACCAAACGGTACCTACCGCTAAAACTACACCTATAGGTATCACCCATAAAGGAATCCATTTTTTAATCATGACATTTATCGAACTTTTTCAATGACTCTATACTTCGCACTTCTAGCCCTTGAATTTGAAGCAATTTCTTCGTCCGTTGGCACCCACGCTTTTTTTTGCACCAAAGAAAATTTCTTTTTTTGATGCAACTCTCTAAAGCATTGTTTTACACGTCGGTCTTCCAACGAATGAAAGCTGATCACCCCCATTCGTCCTCCTTCATGCAAACAGGTTACCATATCTTTTAAAATAGAGTCGAGTTCCTCTAACTCATCATTGACCCGAATTCTCAATGCCTGAAACGTTCGAGTCGCCGGATGAATACGTCCATATCTAAATTTTTTAGGAACCGAATTCTGAATGAGTTTTGCTAAAAATAATGAATTGTTTTCCAATTTTTTTTGATCTCGTGCCTCAATGATGACACGAGCAATTCGACCCGCAAACTTTTCTTCCCCTAAAGTACGAATGACATTTTCAAGTTCATTTTGATCAATATGATGAAGGTAATCAAAACAAGAAATTCCTTTTGATTGATCCATTCTCATATCCAAAGGTCCCTCAAAACGAAAACTCATCCCCCTTTGTCCCTCATCAAGCTGATCACTTGAAATTCCAAGATCCGCTAAAACACCATAAACTCGTTGATTTTTTACATACTCACAAGCTTCACTAAACGGAGCATGAACAACCTTAAGTCTCTCTAAACGAATGTCATCCTCAAAGCGAGAGCACGCTCTTTGGATCGCTACTCCATCTCGGTCAAACGCAATGACTCGATGAGACAAATTATGCCGTTTTATCCATTGAAGGACCTGAGAGGTATGTCCTCCTCCTCCTAGAGTACAATCCACAAAAACACCTGATTCCTGAAAATCTACAAAACGCTCTATGAGCGTCTCTTGAATCTCTTGAGGCATGACAGAAAGATGAACAGTCATGGATACCAATGGGCTCTTTGAGGGTCCGAAGGTAACATCAAACCAGCTTTTTCTCTTTTTTCCAAAAGGACTCGGACCTGAGAAGGATCAAGCAAGGTTGGTCCTCCTAAAGGAAGTGTTTGAAGAAGAATTTTTGCGAGATGCTCCACTAACTCCATTCGGAGGACAGCAAGCTCAAGTGTAGGTCCCCAACTAAAGATCCCATTTCCTGCCACCAAAACAGCATCATAATAAGGCAAAAGAGCTTTAAACTCTTGAATTAAAGGAACTGAACCCGGAACCCCTAGCCCGACCAAAGGAACCCCTGGCCCTAAAGAAACAACAGCCTCAGGCACAGCAATGGTTCGCATTTCTTGATTTGCACATCCAACTGCCGTTGCATAAGGAGCATGAGAATGAACAACTGCTTTCACGTCTGAACGGTTTTCATAAACAAGAGCGTGCAAATTCCACTCTGAAAACACCTTAGCTTGACCTGAAATCGTTTTCCCTGAAAAATCAATTTCAATCAGATCTGAGGCGAGAAGATCTCGCTTTGCACGAGCAGTGGGGGTGACTCCAAATCGATCTTTCTCCAACCGAGAAGATAAATTTCCATCATGATTTGCCACCCAACCTTTTTGATCAAAAAAGTGGCTATATTTAACTAATAAATCCGCTTCATTTTTAGGAATCACTTGAGCAAAATGCCATGGCGCAACCAATCATGCAAGGATCAAGTTTTGACTCTAAAAACTATCATTACGCAAGATCCCATGTCTTTTTTTTAAAAACCAAGTCATAATGAAGCCATGTCCAAAAAGAAAACAGTAAAACCAGGCACCACGAAAAAAAATCAAAAAAAATCAAAAATAACGACTCAACTCCCTGAAAGTAATCCTTTTTTTCATCCTCCCAAGAATTTTAAAGGGAGAATTCATACGAGCGCCGAAAAGGCAGCTATCGCAAGAGACATGTTAGAGCGATACACAGGAACTCCTCCAGAGGGCTTTCAAAAGCAGATTATTCTGACTAATTTTGACTACTATATACAACGTTTTAATGAAATCTGCGGAGACGAGATGACTCGTGGATCCGCAATGACCACTGTTCATAGTAAAAAAAGAGGAGTTTCCATTATTAATTTTTCCATTGGGTCTCCAACAGCTGCGCTGATCATTGAGCTTCTCGCAACGGTTGAACCCAAAGCTGTTTTACTTTTAGGAATGACAGGAGGTCTTCATCGATCACTCAAAGTAGGAGATTTCATTGTCCCTACAGCAGCAATTCGAGACGAAGGAACCTCAAGACACTTTATGCCTGTCCAAGTTCCTGCACTCCCCACATTTAAAGTCCAAAAGTTTGTTTCTCAAATCATTGTAGAAATGGGAATGGATTATCGAACTGGAGTAGTTCACACTACAGACTATCGTTTTTGGGAATTTGACGAGGAATTTAAAAACAATCTAAGACAAGAACGAGCGCTCGCTATTGACATGGAGTGTTCTACTCTCTTTATTGGAGGGTTTGTCAGTAAAGTTCCAATTGGATCCCTTCTTCTTGTCTCTGACCTTCCACTAAAAAGAGGGGGAATCAAAACGAAGAAATCTGGATCAAGCGTTTTTAGAAACTTTACAGACCTTCATTTAGAAATCGGAATTAAGTCTATGAGTGAAATTGCAGTTCGTGGAGAACATATTCGGCATTATAAATGGTAAATTTTCACTTTACAGACCGACCATGAATCACAGTATACTGTGGATAAAGTGAGACCTTAGAAAGCATGTTAAAAAAAATACTCGAATTTTTCTCAAATGATTTGGCCATTGATTTAGGAACAGCAAACACTCTTGTGTACGCGAGGGACCGAGGAATCATTATCAACGAACCATCCGTTGTTGCCATCCATAGAAATGCACGGGGTCAAACAAGAGTACTTGCGGTGGGAAAAGAAGCAAAGGATATGCTAGGCCGAACCCCTGGGTCCATTCAAGCCATCCGTCCATTGAAAGATGGAGTTATTGCTGACTTTGAAGTGACCCAGTCCATGCTCAAATATTTTATTAATAAATCAAACGAACGACGTTCCTTCATTCGGCCAAGAATCATTATTTGTATTCCTTTCGGTATCACTCAAGTTGAAAAGCGAGCAGTCAGAGAATCCGCTCAGTCGGCAGGAGCACGAGAAGTGTATCTTATTGAAGAGCCCATGGCTGCTGCAATTGGAGCAGGGCTTCCTATTCGAGAACCTTCTGGAAATATGATTGTTGATATTGGAGGAGGAACAACTGAAGTTGCTGTCATTAGCTTAGGTGGGATTGTCTATTCACGATCAGTTCGTGTCGCCGGAGACAAATTTGATGAATCAATTGTTCACTATATTAAAAGAAAATACTCACTCCTTATTGGAGAACGAACAGCTGAACAAATCAAACTAACGATTGGATGTGCTTATCCATTCGAAGAAGAGAAAACCTTTGAAGTCAAAGGAAGAGACTTAATTAGCGGTGCACCTAAAACAATCGAGATCAATTCGGAAGAAATTAGAGATGCTTTATCTGAACCTATTTCAGCTGTTGTTGAAACCATAAAAACAGCACTTGAAAGAACTCCACCAGAACTTGCTGCAGATATTGTTGACAATGGAATTATTTTAGCGGGCGGAGGATCTTTACTCGCAAATCTCGATATTTTGATTCGAGAAAAAACAGGCTTACCTGTTGCTTTAACAGAAGATCCACTCACATGTGTAGTTCGAGGCTCCGGAAAAGCACTCCAAGACCTTGATCTTCTAAGAAAAGTTACAATTATCTAATGGACGACTCTAGCTCTAAAGATTTTATTTTGGTTCAATCCGAAGTAGAAAAGTTAGGCTATCAACGAGAATCTACTGGAAATTCATGCACTTTTTGGAAAAAGGGTATGTCAAAAATCGAGGGATTGGTTTTTCAGTGGGATCCCAGCGAGAATAATCTGTTTGTAAATTCAGACAGTAATGAAACTTTAAAAAAAAATGAACTCTATTACTTTTCTCTCCCTCTTTTAAAAGCTCACCTTTTTTTCAAAACTACATTCAAAAAAAAAGAATCAAAACTTTTTATTTTTGAACCTTCAAGAAAAATTTACAAAATCCAAAGAAGAAGAGAAATTAGAATTCCAATTAAAACAGGCTATAAAGCCTATATTGAATTTGATCATCCACTCAAATCGGAAAGAGTAAAAGTCACTTTAATTGATCTAAGTTTAGGAGGAGCGTCTTTTGAGGTTTCAAAAAATGAAATTTTACTCGACGTAAATCAAATTTTAAATCACGTTAAAATAGAATTTGATGGTATGAATATCTGTACAAACGCTACCATTCGACACATTTCTCCTCTCAAAGATAATCAAAAAGTTGGAATTCAGTGGGATTCTCTTAAAAAAGAAGACTCTCTCGCCCTCAGCCATTGGGTAACGACAGGAAGTCAAAGGCAATTTGAGGATTCATTCTCATGAACACTCCTCTTTCTCATCGCACGGTCCTTGACTGCTCTATTTTACTTCCCGGACCTTTTACTGGAAAGCTCCTTGCTGACTTGGGAGCTCAAGTTATCAAAATTGAAAATCCAAATCGCCCTGATCCCGCCAAAATAAAATATCCAGAACACTATGAAGTACTAAATAAAAAAAAAGAAATCATTCAGCTTGATATTAAAAAAGAAAAAGAAAAATTTAATTCTCTTTTAAAATCATCACATGGATTAATTGAAGGATATCGATTCGAAACAGCTAAAAAATTAGGTCTTGATGAAAAATCATTACTAAAAATAAATCCCACTCTTTGTATTGCAAGTATCAAAGGATATACAAAATCAGAACGCCCAGGACACGATTTAAATTTTATTGGTCAGTCTGGCCTTTTTTCTCGACTCAAAACCCCTCCTGGAGTACCTCTCTCTCAATGGATCGGAAGCACTCAAACAGCACTTCAATTAGTTGCAGCAATGGATCAAGCTGAACACTCTCAAAGAGGAATTCACTTATCAATCTCCCTTACAGAGACGATAAAAAACTACCTTCTTCCCGAATTTGAAATTTCAAAAAAAACTCCTCAAAATCATGGAACAACTCTCCTTACTGGAAGATATCCATGCTACCGAGTCTATCAAACCCAAGATCATAGAGAAATTACTGTCGCTGCAATTGAACCTCACTATTGGGAAATTTTCTGCAAAGTCATTAATCGACCTGATTTTATAAAATTTCAAACAGTTATTGACAAAGAGCGTGATCAGATCGTAAATGAGATCCAAAGAATATTAATGTCTAAACAATGGAAAGAGTGGGCTCCGCTCTTTGAAGCAAACCCTTGTTGCGTAGAACTCGTACTCAATGATTCTGAGGTTTTAAGTGGCTTTTAATCCAAAAGATTACTATTTCAAACAAGCAAAAAAACAACATTATCTTGCTCGTTCAATTTTTAAACTAGAAGAAATTCATAAAAAAAATCGTTTTTTCTCTAAAGGAGATCAAGTTCTTGATTTAGGAGCAGCTCCTGGATCCTGGTCACAATATGCTTGTGAGCAAGTCGGATCAAATGGAAAGGTCCTTGGGATTGATCTTAAGTCCATTAAACTCACTCTTCCGAATGCAAAATTTATTCAAGGAGACATTCTTCAACTTGATGTTGAACCATTGGTAACGGAGTATGGATTTAATCCTCTCTTTGATGTCGTCATGTCGGATATGGCACCGAAAACCACTGGTGTAAAAGCAACAGATCAGGCTCGTTCTGCTGAACTATGTATGATGGCTTTAAAACAGGCGGATCTTTTTTTAAAAAAAAATGGAAACTTTGTTTGTAAATTTTTTCAAAGTGATGAATTTCAGGAATTCAGAAGTGAAATGAAAAAAAGATTTAAAAAAATTGATTTTTTAAAACCTAAAAGCACTAGAAAACAAAGTACTGAGATTTTTATTATTGGATTAGGAAAACTTCATAATCCAGAAGAATCAAAAGTTTTCTATAAATCACAAGATGAAGAAAATTTAGAAAATCAAAATTAAATTTTCATAAGCAGTTAAAATAACATATAAAACGAATTCTTTTTTTGATTAAAGTGATATGTTAGAGTGAAGAAACTATGGATTACTTCACTATTCAAAGAAAATTTGATGCTAAAAAAATAAAAAAAAACTTAAACTTGCTTCCGAACTCTTTGAATTTAGTTATGAAATGAAACGGTTTCAACTCAAAAAAAAATATCCGAATCTAACAGAAATTGAAATCAACCACAAAGCCTACGCTCTGATCGAAAAAGGATGTCAATAATAGGTAATTTAATCTGATACGAGAAGGTGGATCCGAAAAACATTTACGCGATATTCGTGGAATTTTAAACCAAACTGAAATTGATGAAAAATACCCTAATCATTGGTTAAATCAACTGCAACTCTTCCAATTTTGGGAAAAGATATAACTACTGACAAGCTCCTGGAGACAATCTATTTTTGATTTCTTCCGATGGTGGACATGAAGGACAAGGAGCTGAGACTTCACAGGTAATCTGCTGCCATATATTAAAAATTAACCCTCGAAAAGCTAAACCAATAGAAGCGACGATAGAGAAAGCAACCGCCATTAAGATAATATACTCTAAGATTGCTTGACCTTCGTTTTTTAACTGTTTTGGAAAACCCCTGCTCATTTGTCTATTTTACGCTATAATCTCTTCCAATGACAGTAGATGAAAAAAAATCAAAAAAAATCAATATTTTAAATATTTTAACTCCACTTGCCGGAGTCACTTTACTCATATGGATGGGACTCTCTGCCTTAGAATCATACTTTGAAAAACAAAATGTTCACTTAGGTCATCTCCACGGAGTCATTAAAAAAGGCCAAGTCATCGAAAACTTCCCTTTATCAGAAGGACGAAAAAAAATTGTTCAATTTTATGATTTTAAATCAAAAGTCATTGTTATTAACTTTTGGGCGACATGGTGTCCTGGATGTATTGTTGAAATGCCCTCTCTCATTCGTTTAAAAAAGCAATACGAATCGGATGGACTTAAACTTGTTTTAGTTAATCTTGACGATGAACCAGAAGAAGATATCAAAACTTTTAAAGAAAAGTTTAATATTAATTTTGATTTATATTTTGACGTTCAAGCAGAAGCTTCAAAAAAATTCGAAGTTTCTGCAATTCCCTTAACTGTAATTCTTGATCAAAACCACAAAGTCATTGCCTACCAAGTAGGAGAAAGAGACTGGTTTGATTCTAGTGTAAGGTCACTCATAGAAAAGCATCTATCACTTTGAATCTACTTTTTTTAACTTTTGTATCGAAGGATAAGCCACAGGGGACCAGCCCAAATGATAGTAGGCTTGCTCAAAGCGATCAAAAGGTAAAACTGTCATTGAAGCAGCTTTACCAACCTCAATCGTTCCATAGTCATTTTCTATTCCAAGAGCTTTTGCAGCGTTATAAGTCACTCCAGCGAAAATTTCGGCTCGGCTCATTTCCATATACAAGGCCGATAAATTCATCACCTGAGGAAGTGAGTTACACATACTCGAACCGGGATTAAAATCAGTGGATATTGCAACACATGCACCTTTTGTAATGAGCTCACGTGCAGGAGCATAGGGAGCCTTGAGGTAATACGCTGTTGCGGGTAGAAGGACTGCGACCGTATTGCTTTTTGCAAGGGCATCCATCCCCGAACGATTCACTCTTAATAGATGATCAGCAGAAAGAGCTTTCATCTGAACAGCAAATTGAGCCGATTCAGTACACTCTAGTTCATCAGCATGAACATGCAAAGTGAGTCCCCATTTTTTTGCTTCTGTTAAAATCAATTTTGCTTCTTCAACCGTAAAGTAACCTTGATCTACAAATACATCACAAGAATCTGCCAGATGTTTTTTTCCTATAAAAGGAATCATTTTTTGAATAATTTCTTGAATATAGTCATATCGATCAACCCCGGGAGGAAAAGCATGAGCTCCTAAAAACGTAGACCTAAACGTTATCTGAGGAAATTTTTTCTTTAATTTTTGAATGACTTTTAAAGTCTTCACTTCAGAATCAAAACAAAGACCATATCCACTTTTAATTTCTAAAACTCGAACGCCGTACGACCAGGCTTCGTGAATGCGAAGCTCTGCTGTTTTAAAAAGTTCATCTTCGGTGGCCATTCTTGTCGGATGAATCGTCGACAAAATTCCACCTCCTTGAGCAGCAATTGATTCGTAACTCTCACCCGCACATCTTCTTGCAAATTCATCAGATCTGTTTCCAGCAAAAACAAGGTGAGTATGACAATCGATCCATCCAGGGGTGACTGCATGTCTATTTTTTAAATTTTTGATTTTTGCTTTTAAATATCGCTTAGGAAGATCTTGAGTTTTTCCAACCCATATAATTTTAGTCGGAACAGCTAATCCACCGACTGTTTTTGTTTGATAAACAACAGCCCCATCTTCTATTCGTCCTAAATCTTTTTCCTGAGGTTGCCTTCCATCTTTAGAGCGAATTGATTCCCCTGTTAAAAGTTCACTTGCATGTATATATGCTTCCATAAAACACCTTTTAAATAATTACAGATTCATACTCAAAAGAAGCAATTGCACCTTCTATTTTATGAATATCTGGCTCATACATCCGATCCTCTTCAAGAGGAAGAACTCTTTTTCGAATCAAGGCATGTAGTTTTTCTAAACGAGGACTTGTTTTCAATGGTCTTAATAAATCAATTCCTTGAGCCGCGCACATTAACTCCATCGCAATTACACGCCGAACATTAACAACTACTTGATTGGCTTTCCTCGCTGCCCATGCCCCCATTGAAACATGATCTTCTTTATCTACATTAGTCGAAATAGAGTCAACCACTGCTGGATGACAAAGTGTCTTATTTTCAGAAACAATAGAAGCAGCAGCAACTTGAACCATCATAAATCCACTTTGCAAGCCACCTCCATTTGTTAAAAAAATAGGTAAACCAGACATTGCTGGGTTCATCATTTTTTCAATTCTTCTTTCAGAAATGCTGGCAAATTCTGCAACTGCAATACTAAGCTGATCCATTGCCATAGAAACCATCTGACCATGAAAATTACCACCACTGATAATTTCTTTTTCTTTGGGAAAAATAAGAGGGTTATCGGTTACCGAATTCACTTCTCTTTCTATTACTCCTCGAACAAAGGCCAAAACATCTCTTGAAGCCCCATGAACCTGTGGAATACACCGAAGGCAGTAGGGGTCTTGTACTCTTTTACAATCATGA
Source organism: Pseudobdellovibrionaceae bacterium (assembly GCA_002722705.1). Classification (GTDB taxonomy): domain Bacteria; phylum Bdellovibrionota; class UBA1018; order UBA1018; family UBA6935; genus UBA6935. The sequence continues at coordinate 28,981 of PBMP01000046.1, forward strand.
TGACTTTTTGAAATTTGAGTTTTCGGATTTAAAAGTTTTCTCATTCTTTGTGCAACGTATATTTGCCCTGGATGAGGTCTGACTTCTTGAATTTTCGGATCAAATGCCGAAGTACTCCCTCGAATCGCGTCTAAAGTCATTGCTGCCGCCGCATCAGCAACATCAGCGAGGTGATCTGCTTCAACCCAAGCCAAAACTGCAAGTGCGGTCATAAATTGAGTACCATTAATCAACGCAAGTCCTTCTTTTGGACCTAAGGTAATGGGTTTCAATTTTGCTTTTTTTAAAGCAAGGTGAGCTTTCATCCGTTTTCCTTGATAAAAAACTTCTCCTTCACCAGTCAGAGGCAATGCAAGATGGGCGAGCGGTGCTAAATCACCACTGGCTCCGACAGATCCTTGAATGGGTACAACTGGATGAATTCTGTGATTTAAAAACGAAACAATTTGCTGAACTGTTTTTACATGAACTCCAGAATGTCCAAAACAAAGAGCATTAGCTCTTAACAACAACATCGCTCTTACAAAATGTTCTTCAAGAGGTTCCCCAACTCCGGTAGCATGAGATCTTAATAAATTCATCTGGAGTGCTTTAATTTCACTTTTATGAATATGAACATCTGAAAGAATACCAAACCCGGTATTCACACCATACATGATTTTTCCAGATTCAATTTCTTTTTGTAAAAAAAGATATGCTTTTTCAATTTTTCTTTTTGCTAATCCAGATAAACTTACCTTTTTCCCAAAAACAGCTACCTCATAAACCGACTCTAAATCTAATTTTTTTTGTCCTAAAACAACAGTCACTTCACCCTCTCTTTTAAGTTTTTAATTGCGCTTTCTCGGTCTTTTTTTGAAAAAACTGCGGAACCTGCAACAAAAACATCGACACCAGCAAGACTCGCTTTTTTTATTGTGTCTTCTGATATTCCTCCATCAATTTGAATAAGATAAGAATAATCCGATTGTTTTTCTTTTAATAAAGTAACTTTTTCTAAAACTTCTTCTTTAAAGGACTGTCCACCAAATCCAGGCTGAACACTCATCACCAAAACAGTTTCAACACTATCCAAATAAGGTAAAATTTTTGAAATTGGAGTTCCTGGATTTATAGAAATTCCTGCTGCACAATTATTATGATGAATTAAATTTATTGTTTCCTGAACGTCATCTTCACTCTCAACATGAATAGTAATTAAATCGGCACCAGCCTTTACAAATGCCTCCACCCACTGTTTTGGATGGGAAACCATCAAATGGCAATCTAAAAGAGAGGAAGTAATGAGTCTCAACGACTGAACAACAACAGGTCCTATAGTTATATTAGGAACAAAATGTCCATCCATCACATCTACATGAATCCAATTTACACCATACTTTTCCACTTCTTTAATCTCTGAAGAGAGATTTGAAAAATCTGCGGATAATAAAGACGGTGCAATTGGAAAATTAAATTTTGTAAAATCCTTCATAGAGTCATTCTTCTTTTAGCTTTAGTACAAATTGTTCTTTAGAGGTTTGAAAACCATTAAAAAATTCTGAAACATTCATCGACTTTTTACCTTCCCATTGAAGTTCCAAAAGTTCCAAAGATCCTTCTACAGTCCCTAAAAATAAAGAACCTGCTTTAAAAATAATTTCATTAGGAGTTACTTTTACCTCGGGATGAGGTTTTGTTTTCTTTATTTTTAAACGCCTTCCATCACTTAATAAGACAGAAGTTCCTGGCCACGGAGTTAACGCTCGAACCTTTCGATCTAAATCAATCGCCGGATCATTTCCAGTTAAAAAACCCATTTCTTTTGTTAGTTTATGTGCATATGTCACTAAAGTTTCGTCTTGAGGAGATGCAATTGCGTCTCCTGATTCAATCAAATGAATGACATTCTTTAAAAGATCTGCACTTTTTTTGGAAAGGTCATCGTGAAGATCTGAGGTTGTCTCAGAGCCATTTAAAACTCTTTTTGTTTGTGCATAGATATCTCCAGCATCAAGCTCTTCAACTAACTTCATGATGGTTGTTCCTGTTTGTTCATCTCCTTTTAAAATAGGCCATTGAAGAGGAGCTGCTCCTCTCCAGCGAGGAAGCAACGACGGGTGAACATTAATGCAACCATATTTTGGAAGATCTAAAACTTCTTTTTTTAAGAGTTTTCCATACGCTACAACAACAATTAAATCCGGTTTTTGACTTTTTAGTTTTTCAAATGCCTCAGAATCAGAAAGCTTTTCCGGTTGATTCACCTGAAGTCCTAAAGATTCAGCCGCTATTTTTACTTCCGGTTTTTGAAGCTTAAGTCCCCTTCCTTTGGGTTTATCTGGCTGACAATAAACGGAAAGAATTTCACAAATCTCGTGCGTAGCTTTAAGAGAAGGAACTGCAAACTCAGGAGTTCCCATAAAAACAACTTTTAGCATTAAAGATTTTCCTCAAGTTTTTTTCGAGCTTTCAACAATTTCTTTTTTGCCATCTCTCTCTTTACAGAACTCAGTCGATCAATAAAAAGCTTTCCATCCAAATGGTCCATTTCATGTTGAATACAGACAGCAAGGATATCCTCGGCTTCTAAAGTCTGTTTTTGTCCGTCCAAATCTAAATATTCGACTGTGATTTTTTCTGCTCGTCGTACTTCAGCGGTATAATCAGGAACTGAAAGGCATCCCTCTTCAAAATAAATCTCACCTTCTTGTGCAATAATTTCGGGATTAATAAAGACACGCGGATTAGCTTCAAAAATATATCCACCTTGAACTGGCTTTGCCCCTTCAGGAATTTCTTCTCCCTCCTCTAGCTCTTCAAAAGAGTAGTCCACATCAACCACTATAATTCTCTCTAAAAGACCAATTTGATTGGCAGCAAGTCCTATTCCTGGACTGTCATACATGGTCTCAAGCATGTCTTCTGAAAGTTTACGGTAGGATTCTTTCACTTCTTCGATCGGAAGTGCTTTCTGAGATAAAACTTCATCTGGAAACTTATATATTTTCATCAATGCCATAATAAAGAAGGTTTTACCTCACAGAGTACAGCGGAGCAATCGATGAGTTCATAAAGAATAAATACAAAAGATCTATTTATTTTCAAATACTTAGATCTTCTCTCTAAAAGTAAGCAAACTTCCTGCAAAAGCTAAAAAAACAAAACTTGGTCCCCATGCAGACAACCAAGGGGGTAGAACCCCACTTTTTCCCATAGAAAGACCAATGGAGAAAAAAAGCCAGTAGAAAAAGGTAATTCCCAAACAAATTCCTAAGTCTTTTCCCAGGCCTCCCTGCCTTCGCATACGAGTAGAAAAAGGAATCCCTAGAAGACACATAACTAAAGGAATAAAGCTAATACTCAAACGAGAATGCAACTTTACTGAATAAGCTTTTGTGTCAATTCCACTTTCATCAAGTCTATTGATATAAGAATACAACTCTTTAATCCGAAGACCATCGACTTCCTTTTCAATTTCTTGAAAATCTTTTGGTGTTTCTTCAATGGTCAATTTTTTTTTATCAAATCCTGTTGTTTCCGGAAAAGGACTGTCAGGAAAAAATTCTGTTACTGTTCCATCTCTCAAATCCCATCCTTCAGTTGTATAAACTGCTCGATCAGCCTCAATCATTCCCACCAAATCAAACTGATCACTAAATTGATAAACCGACATTCCTCGAATTGTATTAGAGGCAGGGTCGAAAGTTTTTAAGTTATAGATATATTTTCCCGAACGATACCAAATTTTATCTTTTTTAACGTCTAGAAAAAAATCATTTCTTTTCTTCATAGTACGCCAAAAATAAGTTGTTCTTTTCTTAAAAACAGGCGGTAAAACCCGGTCCTGAATAATTAAAGAAGCACAACAAATCATAAAAACTAACGACAATAAAATCGTTGTAATTTGATAAAGACCAATTCCGATCGAGTAACATGCAGTCAATTCATGACTACGATTTAACCCAGCCAAAGTAACCACAGTTGCTACCAAAACAGCCGGTGGTATCATCTGAGATAAAATCTGAGGTGTTTTCATTAAATGATAAGTAATCACTTGGTCTGTTGGGTAAGCGGCACCAACTACCCCTCCTAAAATCGTCTGTAAAACAAACAGCGTCGTCAGAGCGCCCAGTGCAGCAGCAAAATTTTTCAAAAAAAGATGACTAAAGTATCTGACTAAAATTTTCATGAACTCACTCTATGATGCCTCACCGCAACCACAAATAATAGAGGGAAAGTTTGCAAAAGCAGAAATAATACTGTAGTGCATTAAGTAAAAGGAGCTTAAAATGAGACTTTTTATTTTTCTGATGTCTATTTTATACATCCAGCCTTCTTTCAGCTGTGTAGTTGAAGAAGTTGCAAACAAAGAGTCCATCCGTAGTTTTCTAACAGAAAATTACCGAGCCCTTTCCGATACAATTGAATTTATCGAGTTTGAACAAAAAGTTCCTCTTCATGAAAAAATCAGAAATCATTTTGCAAAAAAAATGGATCCAAAAAAATGTATTTCGACTAAGCTTTATCACGAAATTAAAACTTTCGTTGAATTTACCAATGATGAATATCAGTGGTGTCACGCTAAAGTAGTTGCGAAGTCATACAACCGAAATAAATTAAAATATTTACATTGTGAGTAATTTCAATATTTATTCTTAATTTTATAAATAAAAACAATACGTTAAATTAAATCACTTTCTGATTTAATTTCTACGAAAATCTTTGTATTCTCACCATCTATGTCAGACTTGGAAAACAAAAGAGAGGAACCCACCGTTTCAAGAAAACAGTGGATTTTAGAGAATATTGTTTCTCTCGGAACTGCAATACTATTGGTTCTGATGATCCGGTCGAGCGTAATTGAGGCTTTTAAAATTCCAAGTGGCTCGATGATTCCTACTTTATTTGTGGGCGATCATATTTTTGTTAATAAATTCTCCTATGGAATTAAAGTTCCTTTTTCTGATTGGATCGCAGATCGCCCCATTTACCTTTATAAACGCACCCCTCCACAACGAGGTGACGTCATCGTTTTTAAATATCCGAAAGACAGAAGTCTCTACTATATTAAAAGAGTCATTGGAACTCCTGGAGACGTGATTGAAATCAGAAATAAAAAACTCTTTATTAATGATCAATTACAAAAAAGAACTGAAGTACCAGACGCTCTAAGAGAAACGATTCTTTCTGAACTTGAAATTGAAGAAATCCAACAAAAAAGCTTAAAAATTTTTTATGAAAACTTAGGAAACGGGCAAGCAACTATTTTGTTAAATGAAAATAGTATTTTTTGGGAAAAAGATAATTTTGGACCCATCACGATTCCTGGGAATCAATACTTTGTCATGGGGGATAACCGAGATTCTTCTAACGACAGTCGTTTTTGGGGGTTTGTTCCTATAGATGACATTCGAGGAAAAGCGATGGTTATTTGGTTATCCTTATGGGCCGACTTTAACACGTGGGATTTCACTTTCCATCCAGAAAGAATCGGAAACTTTATTCACAAAGAAGTAAATCAATTATGAAAAAAGAAAAAAAGAAACAAACATTAAGTCAAAAGGCGCTTTCATTATTTTGGACACTCCTACTTGTTTTAGCCATAAGATCCAGCGTTATTGAGGCTTTTAAAATTCCAAGTGGCTCAATGATTCCTACTCTATTTGTAGGCGATCATATTTTTGTTAATAAAATGGCCTACGGAATTAAAGTTCCTTTTGTAGATTGGATTCAAGATAAACCGATTTACCTTTATAAAAACGAAGGCCCAAAACGCGGAGAAGTTATTGTATTTAAATTTCCAGGAGACCGAAGTCTTTATTATATCAAAAGAGTGATTGGCGTTCCTGGAGATGTCGTAGAACTAAAAAACAAAGACCTCTACATCAACGGCGTTGCAATTGAGAGAACTTTTGTAAAAAAAGAAGGCAAATACCATTTCTATCATGAAAAACTTGGCGAACAAGAAGCCCTCATTCAAATTGAACCTGGAAATCTTTTCGATCAAAAAGATAATTTTGGTCCAGTCACGGTCCCTGAAAATCAATATTTTGTGATGGGAGATAACCGAGATGGATCATACGACAGCCGCTTCTGGGGTTTTGTCCCTATGGATGATGTTCGCGGAAAAGCTCTATTTATCTGGATGTCAATTTGGTTGGGTTTCGAAGATTCAAATTATCAATTTCATCCGAGCCGAATAGGAACAATCGTACATAAAGAAGTTAATTAATCTTTTTTTTGGACCAAAGCCGTATACCGAATGCAACTCCATCTAAAGACTTCGCTGTGATTTTTCTAACAGAATCTGGGAGTTCATTCATCGCTTGAGCCAACTCTGGACCGTTTGCATAATACCAATCGATAAAAAGCTGTCCAACAAAGCTTTCTTCTAAGACTTCATCTCTAAAAGATCGTAAAGTAGGTAACGTACTTTGAGCAGTATGATCACTTAATGAAGTGACAACAAAACACTGCTTCCCCCCCATTTTCTTATAAGCTTCCTTAAAATCTTTTCGATGAACGGGCTTATCCACCATAATATATTTTCTCAAAGTCTCCATACTCAAAGACTCGTAAGACATTCCTTTTGAGAAAATAAGATATTGATTCAAAAAATGTTTAAAATCTTTATACCGCTCAGGACTATTTGTACGGTCATATAATTTGGTTAAATCCCAATACACTCCAGAAATCAAAAGAAGTTCAGGACCATCCTTTTGGAGATCAAAAAGAGAAGGATGCAATCCTCCTTTTCCAGATTTTTTCCAATCCTCTAAAATACGAAGGTATGTTAAAAAACATTCCGTTGCTTTGGGAAAATTTTTAGACTCAAAATGTCGAATTCCATCTTTTGCAAGTTCAATTCTTTTTTGAAAAAGGTCTTTAATTCTTTGTTTTTCTGCTTTTTCAATCGAAGCTTCAATGTTTTTCCGAATTTTTGCCCCAAGTGAATCATTTTCCATTCTTCTATCCTACTCCGTAAGGATCTACATCGACAAGTACTGACCACTTTTTTTCTCTACAAAATTGACGACTTAAACTCAATACATTCAATAATGCGGAAATTTCTTGAGATTTTAAAAGAAGATCCCATCTCCAAATACCCTTCGCCCGCTCCATAAAAGCTTCACTCGGACCTAAAGCCTCCCCACTTTGCATAAAAGGTGATCTTTGAATTTGAGACATTAACTCTTGTGCACGTATCATTGCTGTTTCTCTTTTTTCAGACTCAAAACGCAAACGAGCCATTCTTCCAAAAGGAGGGTACCCCAAAGCTTGGCGCATTTCTCTTTCTTCCTCAAAAAAAGAATCTAGCTCCTTCTCCCCTAAAAGCGTTTGTAAAACAGGATGATCCGGAGCATAGGTCTGAATCATGACTCGACCAGGTAATGTTCCTCGACCTGCGCGACCAGCCACCTGAGTTAATATTTGATAAGCTCTTTCAGAAGCCCTAAAATCTGGCCAACAAAATAGACTATCTGCTAAAACAACAACAACTAAAGTGACTTTAGGAAAGTCATGCCCTTTCACTAACATTTGTGTACCTAAAAGAGTATTTGCCTTTTCAGATCTAAAATCCTCTAAAACTTCTTTTAATCTCTGCGTACTCGTAATTTGGTCACGATCTAAACGAATAGGCTTCATTTCGGGAATCCAGTGAGGAAGCTGTTCTTCTAAACTCTCTGTTCCAGCTCCGACCCAAGCCCATTGCGTTTGATGACAACTCGGGCAATGAGATGGAATCGATTCTCTAAATCCACAGACATGACAACGAACCTGATTCTGTCTCTTATGAACACTTAAAGAAATCGAACAAGACGGACACTCCAATGTTTGACGACAACTTTCACACGTTAAAAACGCAGCAAATCCTCTCCGATTTAGAAAAACAATCACTTGTTCACCTGAAAGAAGTGTTGAACGAATTGCTTCCAAAGTTTTTAATGCAAACGGGGCCTGAGTTCCTGGAACGGGCTCTGATTCAATAAGGTCAACCACTTCTAGAGTCGGAAATGTACCTGCAATGGGGCGTTCTTTTAGTTTTGAGCAGAGATATTTTCCTTCGCGAACGCGTTCTAAAGTCTCCAAACTCGGAGTTGCCGAACCTAAAACGACTGTTGCATTTTCTTGAGCTCCCCTAACAACCGCAAGATCTCTTGCCTGATACCGAAAACGCTCCTCTTGCTTAAAAGTAGAGTCATGTTCTTCATCAACAACAATAATTCCACAATTTTGGATCGGAGCAAAAACAGCAGAACGAGCACCCACGACTACCTTTAAGCTACCGTTTCTAAGAGCATGCCATTGATCTCGTCGTTTTCCGTCTGAGACTGCAGAATGCCAGAGTCCGACTGTTTGTCCAAGTCCACGCTCTATTCTTTGATGCAACTGCGGCGTCAACGCAATTTCTGGAACTAAAATCAAAGCAGATTTTCCTTGATTTAAAACTTCTCGAATAAGCTCGATATAGACTTCTGTTTTTCCACTTCCAGTAACACCATGAAGCAAATGAACTTTTCCGGGATGACAACTGATATTCTGTACCGCCTCTTGCTGTTCTTGATTCAAATCAATTTTTTTTCTTTCAAAAGTCTCTATTTTATATGGCCTTGGTTCTTTTTTTTTAGAACGAAGACCCAATGCAGCTGCAGAAGCGGCTGCATTTAAAACCTCTCCAAAAGGAGCTTGATAATAATTTTTTGCCCAAATACAAAGATTCCACACATTAGAAGGAAGAATTGAAGCTGAATCCCCAACCTCGATGACTTCCTTAAGCTGTGTATTTTTCAAATGCGAATCAAGCTCACTTAAATTTTTTGGTTTTTCAACAACGTAAGCATGTGTCTTAGAACGCCCAAATGGAACTTGAACCCAAGAACCCACTTCGGTCGTTTCAGCCCATTCTTCTTTAATCAAATAAGTAAAAATTCCATCCACAGGTCGCGGAATAGCAACAGGAACGATCTTTAGGTCCATTAGATCGTCCTACCATAGTGCAAAATTTTTGCTTATCGAATGAGAGAATAAAATTCCAAAATAATCGCTTTTTGCTCTTCTGAAAGAGAAAGCCCCGCGTCAGACCATCCCACTTTTGTGTCTGAAATTAATTTTTTATGCAAAGGATTGATCTCGATCGTTTTTAAAGAATACATCATCTGTGGAACGGTATCTTTTATCCAAACGATTTCCCTTGGGTAAGGAAACCCCTTTTGATAGGTGTACTGAGTCATTTTTAGTTCATTTCGATGATTGTCTTGAAATTGTACAATTTTAATGGGGAGAAAAGAATCTTTTTGAACCCAAAGCTGAGGCTCATTGGTTTTTGGATCCCCATAAACCCATGCAATCATTCCATCCATTCTTTTTAAAATCTTATAAACCAAACTTGGCTTAGGAACCGGAACAGGAAGTTTAGGCTCAACCCATTCTCCATTTTCATCAAGTGTAGGATTTTCTTTTTCTACAGGTAAAAAAGGATGATCATCTCTCACATTCATTGGGAATTTTCGAGCTAACAAAGTTTGACGTAAAGGCTCTGCATCTGATGAAAAAATGACCATCGGTAGAAGAGGAATTTCTGGATTCGCCACTAGATTTTGAGATTGAAGCGCTTTAAGAATCACTTTTTGATCTTTTTCTTTTTCCGGAATAACAGGGATAGGAAAGTTCCTTCTCATTAAATAAAGAGTTCTTTCTTGATCATCAATGATTCTACTCTGAAGAACACGAGAAAGACTATCATAGTAGGTTTCTTCATAAAAAAAAGGGCTTCCTTTTTCACCAGAAGCATCTAGAGGAAGAACTTCGGATACGACTCTCACTAAATTCATTCCTTTGCGAGATCGTGCCATTTTTTTTACTACATAGTCGGGAGGAAGAATATAAGACCACCCCAATTGGCTTGTCATAAGAAAAATGAATCCCAACTTAATCATGATTGCTCCCGTAGATGTTTATTCATAATTTCTAGAACAGAGGACTTTAACTCTGGTCGCTTCAAAGCAAACGCTAAAGTCGCATCGATAAAACCAAGCCGATCTCCAGTATCATAACGGTCTCCTTCATACTCAAAAGCAAGAAGACCTTTTTCTTTAGCAAGAATTTGTAAAGCATCAGTCAACTGAATTTCTCCCCCTTTTCCTGCAGGAGTCCTTCTTAAAATATCAAAAATCACAGGGTCAAGAATATATCGACCGGGAGTCGCTAACTGAGAAGGAGCATCTTTAGGCTCTGGCTTTTCAACCATCACTTCGACTTGAGTTAATTTCGAATTTTTTCTCGCACCCCCCACAATTCCATATTTAGAAGTTTCTTCTAAAGGAACCTCCATCACTCCGATAACGGATTGTCTTTCTTGCTCATAGATATCCATCAGCTGTCGAGTACAAGGAACCCTTGCATCGATGAGGTCATCCCCTAATAACACTGCAAACGGTTCATTTCCGATCACTGGTGCAGCAGTCAATACCGCATGTCCAAGTCCCAAAGGATTTTTTTGACGAATAGAAATCACTTCACACATTTTGGCGACATCTTGTGAAATTTTTAAAAGGTCACTCTTACCTTTTTTCTCTAACGTATCATCAAGCTCATAATTGTAATCAAAATGATTTTCAATTGATTCTTTATGTCGAGCTGTAACAATCACAATTTGTTCAATTCCTGATTGAACAGCCTCTTCTGCAATATGTTGAATCATGGGAGTATCAATAATCGGAATCATTTCTTTTGGAATTGCTTTAGTTGCAGGAAGAAAACGGGTTCCTAATCCTGCTGCAGGAATCACTGCTTTTTTAATCGTACCCATAAGACTTCCTTTCCTGAAAACTCTTTCAAGGTTAACGCGCCTTTACAGTCGATGCAATCGGATGATACCTTCAACGGTAGGATTTTTAATGTCAATGGGGGCTCATATGAAGATTTTTTTTATCTTAGCTTTTTTTGGAATAAAATCACTCTCAGCAGCTGATTTTCACTCTCCTCGATCAGTCGCCTTAGGAGGCGCCGGTCACGCAGGTCCCTTACTGAATGACTCACTCTATCTAAATCCAACATTTGCGTCGTTTTATCCAGTCGTCGGACTAGCAACAAACTATTTGTGGTTTAATGGAGAAGATAACCAAAGTGGTCGACTTTACAACCTATCAGTTCAAGACGGAAGAACTCCTTTATTTCAAGCAGGTGTAGGATATACCGTACGAGAAGACGGAGCCCTTCTTCACTTAGGAGCTTCAAAAAAAATTGTTCAACAACTCGGAGTTGGAATTTCAGGAAAAATTTTTTTTCCTCCCCAAGGGGATCAAGAAGATGCATTTGATTTAGTTTTTTCCATGCTAGGAGTTCCACAACACTGGGTGCAGATTGGGTTTGTTATTGACAATTTAATCGAATCAGAAACATCAAGGGCAAGAGGGTTACTAAGAGAATATATATTGGGCACTAAATTTAACCTCGTAAACATATTGCTCCTTTATGTTGATCCTCACTTTATTCCTCACGCACCATCAGGGAAAACCTTTGGCTACGAAATGGGAATTGAGATTGCTCCTTTTTCTGATCTTTTTTTAAGAATGGGAGCTTTTAAAAATTCAAAGGTACCTCATTTAGGCGTCTATGGGCGTGGATTTGGATGGGGAATCGGATGGGTCGCACCTAAAATTTCAATTGAATATGGAATGTCTCGTGTCTTGGGAACATTCAATGGACTTCCCACTTCTACCGCGCACACTTTTGGAGGAACCCTCTACTTTTAAAGAGACGAAATACTCCAACGGCTTCCTTTTTCTACTCGAACACTCTGAGGAGATGAAAATAAATTTTTTACATCTATTTCTGTTACTTCTGTAGCAGTTTGATAAAAATGAGAGTTTCCATCTTTTAAAAAAAGAGCAGAATCACAAAGATTGAGTAACCACGTAAGATCATGAGAAACGATCATCCAACTCATTCCATTTCTAGATTCTTCTTTGATCACATTCCCTAGCAATGTCAAAAAAGAAAGATCTTGTTGAGAAAGTGATTCGTCTAAAATGGTTACTTGAGGTCGTTGAAGTAAAACTCTAGCAAGTTGAACTCGCTGCTTCTCTCCGCTACTTAAATTTAAATAAGGTTGATTGATTAATTTTAAGGAATCAGTTTTTTTTAAAACTTTCTCAAAGTCATTTTGAGAAATAGAGATATGACCAATATTTAAATACTCAAAGACACTCATTGGAAATAAAATTTCTGGAGGTTCTGCAAAATAGACTACTTCTTCTTTTTTGAAAAAAATTTCTTTTATTGGAAGTATCTGACCTCTAAAACGAATCCAACCCTCTTGATTTAACCCCGTAGGAATTCCTGTTATGGATTTTAAAAGAGTAGACTTTCCTGAACCATTCGCTCCGAAAACCCCAAGAATTGAACCACTATTTATATGAAAATTTACTTCATTTAAAAGTGAAGAAATCGAAATTGAAATCACTTCTAAGAGAGGTTCCATTTCATTCCTCCTTTAATAATAAAACTCACAAAAAGAGGAACTCCCCATAAAGCCGTAATAACTCCAACTGGAAGTTCTTGTTGAACAGGAAGAATTCTCACAATTAAATCAGAGAAAACGAGACTAAGCGCTCCCCATAAAATAAAGAGCGGAACTGTTTTTCTATGAAAAGACCCGACAATGAGTCTCACTAAATGAGGAACCATCAAGCCAACAAATCCAATCATCCCTGAAAAACTCACTGACCATGCGACTAAAAGGGATGTGAGAATAATCCAATACCTTCTCTCGGAGATGGGATCAAACCCCAGAGAACGAGCACCTGCATCACCTAATAATGCGGCATCTAATGAGTTAAATTTTCGATAAACAAGAATCCAAAAAATAAATGATCCACCTAAATGAATCATAGCCGTATTTAAATTCACTTTAGATAAAGTCCCCAATAACCAATATAAAGATTGCTGAAGTTCTCCTGATGGAGATAAAGCAAGTCCAAGAGAGACTCCACTGGCTCCAAAAAAACCTAACATCACTCCAACAATTAAAATTCCATGACTTGAAATAAACTTTTGATTTAAAATCCCTAGGGGAAAAGCAAACAAGGTAGCTCCAATAAAAGAAAATAAAGGTAAAGAAAATCCAAAAAAATAAATTTGAAAAAAACTACTAAAAACTGCTCCTAAAGCTGCACCCGAAGCAATTCCTAAAGTATAGGGTTCACAAATTGGATTTCTAAATAAAACCTGTAAAATTCCTCCAGAAAGAGCAAGAGATCCTCCAACAGAAATTCCTAAAATAATCCGAGGTAACCTAAGTTGAATTTTCCAATCCAAACTCAAAGACGAAACAGTTCCATAATAAAGTGCCAAAAAACATCCCGCAAAAAGAATTAGAAAAGTAAAAAACAGTATCTGAAAATAAGAATATTTTAATTTTTCCATAACTTTTTTTCTAAATCTATTAAACCAAGTATCCATCGAGCCGTAGGTCTCATTAATCGATCATCATCAATATAAAAAATCGATTTATTTTTTACTGCAGTCATTGTTGAAAAATTTTTCCAATATGCAATTTCTTGATTTTTTATTTTTAGATTTTTATTCATTCCAA